>JBKJUD010000258.1:0-4551 GCA_046590735.1 Candidatus Eiseniibacteriota bacterium
CTCGCGTTGCCGGTGACGCGCCGGCGCCGCATCAGCCGGGAGGCGATCGCGTGGGGGCTGGCGGTGCTCGTGCCGCTGGTCGTGTTCGCCGCCGCGCGTGTGTTCGCCCCGCCACACCGCGACGGCGAGCCGCTGCGGGTGGCGCTCAATCTGCCGCGCGGCACCGTGTATCACTTCTCCGGCGACTTCGCCGGGCCGCCGGCGATTTCGCCCGACGGCAAGCGCGTCGCCTTCGTCGCCCTCGACGACACGCACGGCGCGTCGATCTGGGTACGCGATCTCGACCGGCTCGACGCGCATCCCATCGGCGGCACGGCGGGCGGCAGCTTTCCGTTCTGGTCGCCTGACGGCGCCTCGCTCGGATTCTGGGCGGAACTCTCGCTCAAGCGTGTCGACCTGGCGAGCGGCGCCGTCGTTTCGCTGTGCGCCGCGGGCTCCTTGCGCGGCGCCAGCTGGGGCCGCGACGGCAACATCGTCTTCTCGGCCAACGCGCAGGGCGGACTGTCGCGGGTGCCGGCGGCGGGAGGCGAGCCGGTCGTGCTGACCACGTGCGACACAACGGTGGAGACCACCCATCGCTTCCCGCAGATTCTGCCCGACGGGCGCCACGTACTCTATTACTCCGGCGATCACCGCGATCCGCAATCGCGGCATGCGGGCGTGTACGTCATGTCGATGGACGGCAAGGACCGGCGCCTGGTGCTCAACACCGCCGTGGACGCCGTGTACGGCAGCGGCCAATTGCTCTACCTGCAGGACAGCGTGCTGTTCGCCCGGCCCTTCGATGCGCGCACGCTGCGCTTCACCGGCAGCGCCGTCGCCACGCGCGAGCGCGTCCAGCCCGATCCCACCACCTGGACGAGCAATCTCAGCGCCTCCGCCACCGGACGCCTCGCCTACGTGATGCTGGGGCCCACGTTCGGCAGTCGCATCGAGGAACGGGGCCGCGACGGCACGCGCGTGCGGCTGCTCACCGATTCCGCCAATCACACGAACGGCTATCTCTCGCGCGACGGCGCCACGTTCGCCATCGCCCTGCAGGTTTCGGCGTCTTCCGATATCTGGACGATCGATCTGGCATCGGGGCGCCGCTCGCCGGTGCGCGGCGGCCGCGCGGACGAGGACAACCCGGTGCTCTCGCCGGATGGCACCCGCATGCTGTTCCTGTCGAACCGCCTCGGCGCCCAGTACCGCGGGTTCCTCGGGCGCACCGATGGCGCGGGCGATGTAGGCCAGGCACTCGCCGGCAGCCACGACCAGCTTCCGATGGACTGGTCGGCGGATGGCCGCTTCGCGATCGTGGCGGTGGGCTCCTCGTTCTCGGGCACGTGGGATTCGCTCCTCGTCGTCCAACCCGACTCCCCCGGTGCCGCGGAAGTCCTGCTCGCGCGTCCGGGCTCCAGCGGCGATGCGCGCATCTCACCCGACGGACGCTGGCTCGCGTATTCCGAGGGCGCGTACGCGACCTCGCACGTGGTGGTGATCCCCTTCGCGCCCGGCTGGCCGGCGAGGACGGCGCCGATCGCCCGCTGCCAGGCCAGCGCCTCGGCCGCCGCCTATCCGCGGTGGACACGGAACGGCCGCGAACTCATCTTCGCCCGGTACGACGGCACCCTGGTGGCGGTGGACGCCGAGGCCAGCGGCGGCACATTCCACGCCGGATCCGAACGCGAATTGTTCCGCGCACCGCTGCGCCCGCAGGCGTCGTCGTTCGACGTCAGCGCCGACGGCCAGCGCTTCTACATCAACGCGCTCTCCGGTGACGAGGAGAGCCGGCTCGCCCTGGTCACCAACTGGACCGCGGGGCTGGGGAAGCAGTAACCGCGCCTGTCGCATTCCACCCATGAGGAATTCGGTTGATGCTGCAGCCCGGCACCAAGCTTGGAGCATATGAAATCGTCGCGCCGCTCGGCGCGGGCGGCATGGGCGAGGTGTACCGCGCCCACGACACGCGATTGGGCCGCGACGTCGCGATCAAGGTGCTGCCCGAGCACCTGTCGGCGAACCCGGAGGTGCGCGCGCGGTTCGAGCGCGAGGCCCGGACGATTTCGTCGCTCAATCACCCGAACATCTGCACGCTGTTCGACGTCGGGCGCGAAGGCGAGACGGACTATCTCGTCATGGAACTCGTGGACGGCGAAACGCTGGCGCAGCGCTTGGCGCGCGGCGCGCTGCCGGTGGCGGATGTTCTGCGCCTCGGCGCCCAAATCGCGGATGCCCTCGATCGCGCCCACCGTGCCGGCGTGATCCATCGCGACCTCAAGCCGGGAAACGTCATGCTCACCAAGAGCGGCGCCAAGCTGATGGACTTCGGCCTGGCGCGCGCCACCGACGCCGCCGGGCCGACCAGCGCCAGCGGTGCGACGATGGCCGCGCTGAGCCGCGCCGGCACGATGGCCTCGCCGCTCACCGCCGAAGGCTCGCTGGTCGGCACCTTCCAGTACATGGCGCCCGAGCAGCTCGAGGGCCGCGAGGCCGACGCGCGCAGCGACCAGTGGGCGCTCGGCTGCGTGTTGTACGAGATGGCGTCGGGCGCGCGCGCCTACGAGGGCGCGACCCAGGCGTCGCTGATCAGCGCGATCATGCGCGACACCCCGCGGCCGCTGGCGGAATTGCTGCCGATGTCGCCGCCCGCGCTCGACCGCCTGGTCAACGCGCTGCTGGCGAAGGAGCCGGACGACCGCATCCAGACCGCGCACGACGTGAAGCTGCAACTCGACTGGATCGCCGAGGGCGGCTCGCGCGCCGGCGTGCCGGCGCCGGTGGCGGCCCGGCGCAAGGGACGCGAGCGGCTCGCGTGGGGCGTCGCGGCGACAGGAGCCCTCGCCAGCGTGGCGCTTGGCATCGCACTGGTTCGCGGCAGTCATGGCCCTGCGGAAGCGATCTGGCTGCAGATCGCCCTGCCGCCGACCGTCGCCTCCATCGGCTCCCCGCGCGTGTCGCCGGACGGTCGCTACGTGGCGTTCGACGCCTTCGATTCGACCGGGACCTCGATGATCTGGGTCCGGCCGCTCGGCTCGCTGGACGCACAGCCCATTCCGTCCTCGGAGGGGCTGCCGGCGCGGCCGTTCTGGTCGCCCGACAGCCGGTTTCTCGCGTTCATGGCCGGCGGCAAACTCAAGAAGGTCGCGGTCACCGGCGGGCCGGCGCAGACGATCTGCGATGCGCCCACCGGCTACGACGGGGCGTGGAGCACGAAGGGCCTCATCGCCTTCGACGGCGGGGGGAGCGACCCGATCCGCCAGGTGGCGGCGTCCGGCGGGGTCGCGAGCACGCTCGTGCCGGCCGATTCCGCGAGCCTCGGGTGGCCGGAGTTCCTGCCCGATGGAACGCACATGCTGTACCTGCGATTGCGCCCGAACGGCGACAACGAGATATGGGTCGCGGACACCCGAAGCGGGAAACGGCACCAGGTCGGCATCGGGGGGAGCCGCCTGCAGTACTCACCGGACGGCTATCTGGTCTACGTCAAGGACCGCACGCTGGTGGCGCGTCCCTTCGACGCGCGCTCACTGCGCCTGACGGGGGAGCCCGTCCCGGTGGTGGAAGGCGTGGGGAGTGGCGGGAATGGGCTCGCACATTTCTCTGTGTCGCGGACCGGCGTCCTGGCGTACTCGGCGGCCGGCTCCACGGGTGGGTCCCGGCTGCAGTGGATGGATCGCACCGGCCGCGCGCTCTCGCAGGTGGGACCGACGGCCGACATCAACAACATCTCGCTCGCTCCCGATGGCAGGCGCGTCGCGGCGCGGCTGCTCGACCCGCAGACCTCGAATCGCGACATCTGGATTCTCGACGCGGACCGCGGCACCAACACCCGGTTCACCTTCGAACCATCGGCAGAGAACACGCCGCTCTGGTCCCCCGATGGCAGCCGGATCGCGTTCAGTTCGACCCGTGGGAGCGGCATCTCCCGATTGTACGAGCGTCAGTCCAACGGTGGGGGAGCGCTGGAATCCCTGCTCGTCACGCCAGGGGGAGACAGGTTCCTCGCGAGTTGGTCGCGGGATGGCCGCTACCTGGCGTACGAGGAACAGGATCCGGCGACCAACCTGGATATCTGGGCGCTGCCCACATTCGGCGACCGCAAGCCGATCCCGTTCCTGCACACGCCGGCCATCGAGGGCCAGGGACGATTCGCCCCCGACGCTCGCTGGTTGGCGTACACGTCCGATGAATCGGGACGCTTCGAGGTCTACGTCCAGGAGTTTCCCGGGCCCGGCGGCAAGTGGCAGATCTCCACGCGCGGTGGCTTTCAGCCGACCTGGCGGTCCGACGGGCGGGAGTTGTATTACATCAGCACCGATGGCCGATTGATGTCCGTGTCGATCGGCACGGTGCCGGGGTTCACGGCGGGCGTGCCGGTGCCGCTGTTCAATACCCACATCAGCCTGTCGGGCGCGGATTCGCAGTATGCGCCGTCCGCGGATGGCCAGCGCTTCCTCCTCATCACGCAGGATGCGGAGGTCACACCCCTGACCGTGGTGCTGAATTGGAGTGCGGGGATGCGGCGGCCGTGAGCCTTGCAGCCGGAACGCGCCTCGGTGCCTACGA
>JBKJUD010000397.1:0-2976 GCA_046590735.1 Candidatus Eiseniibacteriota bacterium
CATGGTGATGCTCTCCACCGACAAGGCCGTGCACCCCAGCGGCGCGATGGGGCGCAGCAAGCGGCTCGCCGAGTTGGTGCTGCAGGAGATGACGCTGGAGGGCGGCACGCACCTGAGCGCGGTGCGCTTCGGCAACGTGCTCGGCAGCCGCGGCAGCGTGGTGCCATTGTTCCTGCGGCAAATCGCACGCGGCGGGCCGGTGACGGTGAGCGACGCGCAGGCGACGCGCTACTTCATGACCATCCGCGAGGCCTCATCGCTCGTGCTGGTGGCGTGCGCGGTGGGCGCGGGCGGCGAGGTGTTCGTGCTCAACATGGGCGAACCGCTGCGCATCGACGACCTCGCGCGCGACCTCATCGTGCTGGCCGGCGCGCGCATCGACGAGGTGCCGATCGTGCACACCGGATTGCGCCCGGGGGAAAAGCTGACTGAGGTGTTGTGGGAGGAGGACGAGGGCGTGCGCGATACGTCCCATCCCGGCATCCGCCTGCTCACCGCGCCCGTGCGCCTGGGCGCGGTGCGCGACTCGGTGCGGGCGCTGACCGCCGAGGCCGCATCGCTCGCGCCCGCGGCGCTGACCGCACGCATGGGCGACATCATCGATGCCTGCCGCGGCTAGCGCACGGTGACCGCGACCTGGCTCGACCTCGCGCAGCTGGATGCGGCCGCGTGGCAACGGCTGCTCGAGGAGGCGGGAGAGGGGACACCGTTTCACACGCGGGGCTGGGCCGCGGCGGTCGCAACGCTGCCGGGTGTGAAGGTGCGGGCGGTGGTGGTTGCCGAGGGACGCGCCTATCGCGCCGGGATGTTGGTCGCCGAGCGGCGCGCCGGTCCCGCGTGCAAGCGCGCCGTCGGCGTGTACGGCGCTTACGGGCACCCGCTGATCGCGCCGGGCGACGCCGATGCCTCCGCGGTGCGCGACGCCTGCGCCGCCGCGGTGTGCGCGGGGCTGGGACCTTTCGGCAGCGTGGAAGTTGCCGACTTCGCCGGCGGCCTGGCGCTGCCGCGTCCCGGCATCCTCCGTCTCGCGGGGCGCACGCGGGTGCTCGATCTCACCCCGGGCTACGCCGCCGTGCAGGCCGGCTACGAGATCACCGTGCGCCAGAAGCTGCGACAGGCCGACCGCGCCGGCGCGCGCATCGACGCCAGCGGGACGGACGCCGCACTCGCGGCGTTCCTCTCGCTCGCTGCCACGACCTACGCGCGCCACGACTCGCCGCCGCCCCCCGCGGAATTCTACGCCGCGGTGGCGCGCGCGATGCTGGCCCGCGGCGAGGCGCGCCTGGCGCTCGTCCGCACGGGCGAGGGCGCGGTGGCGGGGGCGGCATTGCATCTGGCCGGCGGCGGCCACGTCTTCAACTGGCTCACCGCCGTCGACCCCGCGCATGCCGCGGCACGTCCCGCCAACGTGCTGGTCGACGACGCGATCCGCTGGGGTCTCGAGCGCGGCGCCCGGCAGTACAACTTTGGCGCCACCCCCGCCGGCGCGCCCGGCGTCGAGGCGTTCAAGAAGTCCTGGGGCAGCGTGCCGCACGACTATGCCATCTGGCGCTATCGCACCACCGGCTTCCGGCTGGTGCACGCGCTGCGCGGGAGCCGCGGGTGAGGACGGGACGCCGATGCGACTGCTGATCCTCGGTGACGCGCCGAACATCCACACGCGGCGCTGGGTGGGCTACTTCGCCGAGCGCGGACACGACGTGCACGTCGCCTCCTGCGAACGCAGCGACGCGCTGGCCGGCACGTTCCACCCATTGCCGGCGTGGCCGGTGCCGCGGGCGCTGCGCTATCCGCTGGCGGCGCCGGCGTTGCACGCGCTGGTGGCGCGCCTGCGGCCGTCGGTCATCAACGCGCACTTCGTCCCCAACTACGGCTTCATGACTGCGCTGGCCGGCGTGCGCCCGCATGCGCTGACCGTGTGGGGATCCGATGTCCTGCTCTCGGCGCGGCGCTCGCCGCTGCACCGCCTGCGCGCGCGCGTGGCGCTCGCCCACGCCGATCTCGTGCTCACCGACGCCGCCATGCTCACCGACGCGGTGGTCGGCCTCGGCGTGCCGCGCGCACGCACGGTGATGGTGCCGCTGGGCGTCGACACCCGCGTGTTCGCCCCGGCGCCGCGCGGGATCTCCCCCGGCCTGCTGCGCGTGGTCAGCACGCGCCGCCTCGAGCCGGTGTACGACATCCCGACGCTGCTCGCCGGCGCCGCCGAGGCCGCGCGCGGGACGTCCTTCGCGCTCGACATCGCCGGCTCCGGATCGCTGCGCACGCCGCTGGAGCGCGCGGCGCGCGAGATGCGGCACACGAGCTTTCACGGCGGGCTGCCAGAAGCCGGTATTGCCGGATTGCTGCAGTGCGCCGACGTCTACGTGTCGACCTCGCTCTCCGATTCGACCTCGGTGTCGCTGCTGGAGGCGATGGCGTGCGGCGCGTTTCCGGTGGTGAGCGACATACCCGCCAACCGGGAGTGGATCGAGGACGGCGTCAACGGGCTGCTCTTCCCGCCGCGCGACGCCGTGCGGCTGGCCGCCTGCCTGCGCACTGCGCTGGCGGACGCGCCGCGCCGCGCTGCCGCCGCCGCGCACAATCGCGCGCTGGTCGCCGCCCGCGCCTCGCGCGAGGAGTGCTTCGGGCGCATCGAGGCCGCACTGCAGGCGCTGGCCGATGCTGCGGGGCGCACGCGATGAGCGCCCCGCGCCGCGGTCACCTGCTGGTCTTCCCGTACTTCTTCCCGCCGGTCGGCGGCGGCGGTGTGCAGCGCACGACGAAGTTCCTGAAGTATCTCGGCCGCGCCGGGTGGACTGCGACGGTCGTCACCGCCGAACCTGAGTACTGGATCCGCGACCACAGTTTCGAGCGCGACATCCCCGCCGGCACGCGCGTGGAACGCACGCGCTCGCTCACCGCGTACACCGCGCTGCAGTACGTCTTCGGCACCCGCCGCACGGCGGCGCCCTCCGCGACGGGCGAGGCGCCGCG
>JBKJUD010000388.1:0-5424 GCA_046590735.1 Candidatus Eiseniibacteriota bacterium
GTCGAACTCGCGCTGGGTGAGCATGGGCGGCACCGCCGATCCCTCCAGCGGGGCGGTGGTGGCCAAGCTCGACCACCTCTCCTACTACGCGCTGGCAAAGAAGTCCCGCATGCGGGACGGCCAGCCGGGCAAGGCGGAACAACCGTAGTTCGCCCAGGCAGCCGAACTCGCGCGCGACCCGCAGGGCCACGCGTGGCAAAAAGCGCCGTTGCCCGCCGCGCATCGGGAACACCCGCGGCCCCGCCGAGCGTCTCGGGTTGCGCCATTTCCGCCCCGAGCTGCGTGCGCGGCGCGTGTCCGCACGGCTGCCCCGATACCTGCGCGTGGACGGTTACCGTCCACGACGGCATCGCGCGCGCAGTGCGCGGCGATCCCGCACATCCCATCCCCCGCGGCGCGCTCTGCGCCAGGGTCGATCACTATCTCGATCGCGTCCACGGGCCGCAACGGCCATTGACGCCGCTGTGCCGCGGGGGTCCGAAGGGCAGCGGCGAATTCGCGCCGTGGTCCCGCGCCCGGCGCCGCCGCGGCCGGCGCCCCTTCCCCCGCCAGGCGCCTGACTCCTCGCTCCAGCCATCGCGGGCTCGTGCCGATACCGACTCCGGGCGCCGGATCCTGTCCGGCCCGATGACTACCCCTGCCAGGGAGCGGACATGACATTGGAGCGGTTGCTGGCCGGCCTCGACACCCTCGAGGCATCGGGCCGGGATCTGTACACCATCCTCGACTACGCCGTGCGCGGCCTGCACGACCTCGACCCGCGCTACCACTGGACCGGCGTCTACGAATTGTTCCCCGACCAGGTGCTGCGCCTCGGCCCCTACGTGGGTGCGCCCACCGAGCATGTGTTCATCGGCGTCGGCAACGGCATCTGCGGCACCGCGGTGGCGGAACGGCGCAACATGAACGTTCCCGATGTGCGCACCGTCGTCAACTACCTCGCCTGCAGCAGCGACACCCGGTCCGAACTGGTGATCCTGATTCGCACCGGCGATGTCATCCACGGACAACTCGACATCGACAGCCACGAGGTGGCCGCTTTCGATGCCGCATCGGTGGCCCAGGTGCAGGCGGTCGCAGATCGATTGGCGGTCGCGTACGCCGCGGCTGCCCGAGGCCGCCACGCAGCCTGAGCTGAGCGAGCTGGCCCCGCCCACGGGCCCCAACGCGGCGCTGCAGGAGCTCCTGCAGCGTGGCGCGGGAGCCATCGGGCGTGCCGCATGCGCGCCGGTGTCGTTGTTCAGCGTCTGCGGCACGCGCAGCGGGGAGGCCGCGCAGTGGCCGTCGCGCCCCGGCGCCCGGGCCCTGGCGCTGGATCCGGAAGCCGCACGCCGCGCCGCACAAGCGGTGCTCGAGCGGGGCGGCCCGGTGGCGCAAGAAGGCTTGCACGCCGTGGCCGTGGCGGCGGCGGGCGAGGTGCTAGCGGTCGCCGTCGTGCATGCGAGCCGTTCGCGCGGCTCGCGCAGCCTGCGACGGTTTCCGGCCCGCGCCGTGACCCGCGCGGCGCAACTCGTCGCCGAGTCCCTCGCTGTCCTCGATCGCGCGCAGGCCGCCGAGGCCATCGTCGCCCGCTACGAGCGCTGGTTCGTCACCCAGGATCGCCACATCCGCGTGCTCGACCGCGAGCGCCAGAAATTCGCCACGCTGGTCAACCAGAGCCGCACGTATTGTTATGTGACCGACCTCGCCTGCCGCATCACCTGGACGAACAAGACGCTCGCCGACAGCACGCCGGCCGAGGGCGAGTCGTGGATCGGCGCCTCGTGCCGCACTGCCTGCGCTGCGTTGGCCGGCGGCGCGGCATTCGCGTGTCACCAGTGCCCGGTCGAGACGACCAGCGCGACGGGCGAGATGGCGCGACAGGAACTGCGCCGCGACAGCCCGAATGACATGCGCACGCTCTACGTCACCGCGGTGCCGGTGAAGGACCCCGATGGCAGTTCGAGCGAGACGCTGGTCATGGTGCAGGACCTCACCGACCTCGAGGTGCTGCGCGAGAGCGAGGCCCGCAAGGGCGCAATGCTCGAGTCCGCGCTCGACGCGGTGATCACCATCGACGCCACCGGCCGCATCGCCGAGTTCAATCCCGCCGCCGAGCACATCTTCGGCTATCGGCGCGAGGACGTGATCGGGCGCGTCATGTCCGATATCCTCGTGCCCGAGGGCGAGCGCGAGGCGCATCGCATGGGCCTGCAGCATTGCGTCGGCACCGGCGAATCGCACCTGCTCGGCCGCCGTGTCGAAGTGCAGGGCCAGCGCGCCGACGGCACCCTGCTGCCGCTGGAGCTCACCATCGCGCGGCTGCCGTCGGCGGGCGCGCCGATGTTCACCGGCTTCCTGCGCGACCTGACCGAGCAGAAGCGCCTCGAGTCGCAATTGCGGCACGCGCAGAAGATGGACGCCGTGGGCCGCCTGGCCGGGGGCGTCGCGCACGACTTCAACAACCTGCTCACCGTGATCATGGGGCACAGCGAGTTGCTCAGCCTGCGCCTGGACGCCGAGGATCCGCACCGGATCCATGCCCTGGAGATCCACAAGGCTGGTCGTCGCGGCGGCTGGCTCACGCGGCAGCTGCTCGCCTTCAGCCGCAACGACATCGCCGCGCCGACGCGGCTGGACCTCGCGGCGATCACCGGCGAGATGGAGCGCATGCTGCGGCGCCTCATCGGCGAGGACATCGAGCTGGAGACCCGCGTGGAGGGCGCCGCCGGGCTCGTGCTGGCCGACCAGGGACAACTCGAGCAGGTGATCATGAACCTCGCGGTGAACGCGCGCGACGCGATGCCGCACGGCGGACGGCTCTCGCTCGAAATCACCCGCCAGTTCGTCAGCGGCGTCCCGGCCCGCCTGGCCCTGCCCGCGGGTTCCTACGTCGTGCTCACCGTGCGCGACACCGGTTGCGGCATGAACGCCGACACCGTGCAGCACGTGTTCGAGCCGTTCTACACCACCAAGGAGCACGGCAAGGGCACTGGGCTCGGCCTGTCGATCGCCTACGGCATCGTGCAGGCCGCCGGCGGCGCCATCGTGGTCGACAGCGCGCCCGGGCAGGGCACCGCGGTGCATGTCTACCTGCCGCATGTGGACGCCGCCCCGTCCCCTTCCGATGCAGTGCCGGCCGGCACGGAGACCATTCTGCTGGTGGAGGACGAGGCCGGTGTGCGCGCCCTCACCGAGGAGATCCTCTCGGCCTCGGGCTATCACGTGCTCGTCGCGGCCTCGGCCGCCGACGGCCTGGCCGTGGCCGCGCGGTGCGACGGCGCCATCGATCTCGTGCTCTCGGATGTCGTGATGCCGGGGATGGGCGGGGGTGAGATGGCAGCCCGCCTGGTGGCGGCGCGGCCGGAGCTGCGGGTGTTGTTCATGTCCGGCTACACCGACGACGCGGTCATCCGCCACGGCGTGCGCGCCGAGGGCACGCCCTTCTTGCAGAAGCCCTTCACCGTCGAGTCCCTCCTGCGCAAGGTGCGCGACGTCCTCGACGGTGGTCGCGCGAGCCTTGCCGCGCCCGACCCCACGTCGAGTGAGCGTGATGCACGACAAGCCGCCTGACCCCGCCGGCCGCCGCGCGCCGCCCTCGATGGAACGCCCCCTCACGGATCTCGCGCGTCACTTGCGCATCGACACCGCCGGCGACGGCGCACCGCACAGCGATCGCGAGTGGGCGGAGCGGCTGCGCGACGCGGACCCCGGGGACATCGCGCAGTACCTCGCCTCCGGCCGCGCCCTGCAGCAGGAAACGGCGATGCAGCTCGGATTGCTGCACGGCGTCCTCGACGGCACGCCCGACGGGATGCTGGTGGTCGATCTCGACGGACGCGTGATGCTGGCCAACGAGAACTTCCTGCGCATGTGGCGCATTCCTCCCGACCTCGCCGCCAGCCACGACGACGCCACGCTGCTCGCCTTCGTGGTGGCCCAGTTGCGCGATCCGGAGGCGTTCATCGATCGCGTACGCGAACTCTACGCCACGCCGGAGGCCTCCACCGACGCCGAGGACATTGCCTTCCACGACGGCCGCGTATTCGTCCGGCGCTCCTGTCCGGTCCTGGTCAACGACGCGCCGGTGGGACGTGTGTGGGTGTTCCACGACGCCACCGCGGCGCGCGAGGCTGCCCGGCAGAAGCGGTTACTGGAGGCACAGCTGCGCCACTCGCAGAAGATGGAGGCGATCGGCCAGCTGGCGGGCGGTGTCGCGCACGACTTCAACAATCTTCTCACGGTGATCAATGGATACGCTCGGCTGTTGGAGGACTCCACGCCGGCCCACGATCCGCGCCACGCCAAGATCGCGGAGATCCGCAGGGCCGGCGAGCGCGCCACCACCCTCACCCGGCAGTTGCTGGCGTTCGGCCGCAAGCAGATCCTCGAGCCCAAGGTGCTCGACCTCCCGGAGACCCTCGGCGAGATGCAGCTGATGCTGCGCCGGCTGATCGGCGAGGACATCGAAATGCAGTGGATCGCCGGCCCCGACGTGCCACGGGTGCTCGCCGACCCCGGGCAGGTTGAGCAGATCTTGATGAACCTGGTGGTCAACTCGCGCGACGCGATGCCGCGGGGCGGCACGCTGACCCTCGAGGTCACGCACGCCACGCTGGCGCGCGGCGATTTCCCGGCCTATGCGGGCATGACGCCCGGCAGCTACGCGGCGATCACCGTCAGCGATACCGGCCACGGCATTCCAGAGGCCGTGCAGGCGCACATCTTCGAGCCGTTCTTCACGACCAAGGAACTGGGGCGCGGCACGGGCCTCGGCCTGGCCACCGTGTACGGCATCGTGCAGCAGAGTGGCGGTCACATCACGTTCACCAGCACGCTGGGCACGGGGACGATCTTTCGCGTGTACCTGCCGGCGGCGGCCAATGCCGAGCGACGCGTCAACCCCGCGCACTTCCGTCCCGCGGTTCCCGGCGGCGACGAGACCATCCTGCTGGTGGAGGACGAGCGCGAGGTCCGCGAGCTGGCGCGCGAGGTGCTCGAGTCCCATGGGTACCACGTGCTCTGTTGCGCCAGCCCGGAGGATGCGATCACCGAGTGCCGCGCGCACCCCGGCCCGCTGGACCTGATGATCACCGACGTGGTGATGCCGGGGATGAACGGCCTGGAGTTGCGACGGCGAATGGCCGACGCCCGGCCCGGCATGCGCGTGCTGTACATGTCCGGTTACGCCGATCGCGCCGCGGCCCTCGGCGCCGCGGGGGACGCGGAGGTCGCGTTTCTGCAGAAGCCGTTTCACCCCGCCGCCCTGCTCGCGAAAGTGCGTCGCGCCTTGGGCGACCTGCCGCGCGCCGCGTAGCATGGGTGCGCGCCGGCGGCGCGGGGCATGTCGAGACACGATCGTTCGTGCGGTTGCACGAGCCGGGGCGCGGCGGCGGGGTGGCCCGGGTCTGCCCCACAGCCGGGGTTGCCGCGCGCCGGGAACCT
>JBKJUD010000014.1:0-3328 GCA_046590735.1 Candidatus Eiseniibacteriota bacterium
CCCCGGCCTGCAGCACCTGCCGCGCGGCTGGCTCGCCAAGTTGTACGACAGCTACCAGCGCATCATCCACTGGTAGCCGGCGCGCGGCGCGCGCCACACACGGCAACGCCCCGGGCGCCAACGGCTCCCGGGGCGTTCGTGCGTGTCGTGCGAGACAGCGCTAGTACGAGGCCAGGTAGCGATCGAGTTCCCAGCCGTGCACCTGCGCGATGTACTCCTGCCATTCCTGCCGCTTGGCCTCGACGAAGTTCTTCGTGATGTGCTCGCCGAGCGCGTCCTTCACCACGGTGTCCTTCTCGAGCGCGTTGAGGGCGTCGTGGAGATCCGCCGGCAGCGCGTCGATGCCGAGGCGCTTCCGCTCGCGATGCGACATCGTATAGACGTTGCGGCTCACCGGCTCGCCCGGATCCCACCCGTTCTCCATCCCGTCGAGTCCGCTGCACAGCATCACCGCGAAGGCGAGGTAGGGGTTGCACGAGGGGTCCGGCATGCGCAGCTCGATGCGCGTGCCCACCCCGCGCATCTCCGGCACGCGGATCAGCGGCGAGCGGTTGCGCTCGGACCACGCGATCATCGTCGGCGCCTCGTAGCCCGGCACCAGGCGCTTGTAGGAATTCACCAGCGGGTTGGTGATCGCGCAGAAGCCGCGCGCGTGGCGCAGCACGCCGGCCACGTAGTGCAGCGCGGTCTCGGACATCTCGTAGTGCTGGCCGGGGCCGTAGAACGCGTTCTCGCCGCCGACGAACAGCGACTGGTGCACGTGCATCCCGCTGCCGTTCTGGCCGAAGATCGGCTTGGGCATGAAGGTCGCGTGGAGCCCGTGCTCGCGGGCCACCTTGCGCACCACCCAGCGGAAGGTGCTGACGCTGTCGGCCGTGGTGAGCGCGTCGGCGTACTTGAAGTCGATCTCGTGCTGCGCCGGCGCGACCTCATGATGCGCCGCCTCCACTTCGAAGCCGAGTTTCTCGAGCGCGTCGACGATGTCGCGCCGCGCGTCCTCGCCAAGGTCGATGGGGTCGAGGTCGAAGTAGCCGCCGGTATCGTGCGTGGCGGTGGTCGGCGCCTCGTTGTTCTTCGGGCCCATGAACAGGAAGAACTCCGCCTCGGGCCCGGTCATCATCTCAAAACCGAGCGCGCGGGCGCGGGCGATGGAGCGCTTGAGGGTGACCCGCGGGCAGCCGGCGAACTCGGTGCCGTCGGGGTTGTGCACGTCGCAGATGACGCGCGCCACCTTGCCCTGCGGTTCATCCCAGGGCAGCACGCGGAAGGTAGCGAGGTCCGGGTGCAGGCGCATGTCGGACTCCTCGATGCGCACGAACCCCTCGATCGACGAGCCGTCGAACATGATCTTCCCATCCAGCGCGGCCTCGAACTGGCGGCGGGGGACCTCGACGTTCTTGATCGTCCCCAGGATGTCGGTGAACTGCAGGCGGAGGAACCGCACGCCCTCATTGTCGACCTGCTCGAGAATCCGCGCGCGTTGCTCGGCGCGCTGCTTCGACTGCGTGGCTGCCATGTACGTCTTCCTCACTGGGGCTGGGATCGGTCCGCGGAAATCAGGGGTGTGCACTGTTTCGTGCAAGACCTGCACACTATGCCGACATGTTTCGGCCAATCACAGCACCAAATGAGCACCGTAAACGTTTAACCTCGACTGTAGATGCAAATTGCCATGCATCAGCCGGGATATCGGTCCCGTCACGACCCGGCAGTCACCCGCTGCAGGGTGGTGATGCACTCGATGTGGGCGGTGTGGGGGAACATGTCCAGCGGCTGGACCGGTCCGGGGAGGTACCCGGCGGCGGCGAACAGCCCGAGGTCACGCGCCAGGGTGGCCGGATTGCAGGAGACGTAGACGATGCGCCCCGGGGCCAGCGCCAGCACGCGGGCGATCGCCTTGGGATGCAGCCCGGCACGCGGCGGGTCGACCACCACCACGTCGAAGGCGCCCAGCGATTCGAGGGGCAGCTTCTCCACCTCGCCGTGCAGGAAGCGGCAGGACTCGAGGCCGTTGCGCGCGGCATTGGCGCGGGCGTCGTCGAGCGCCTCGGCGACGGTTTCCACGCCGATGACGTCGCGGGCCGCGCGGCTGCGGTCGCCGTCGGGTCCCGCGGCCAGCAACAGGGCGAGCGTGCCGGTCCCGCAATAGAGGTCGAGCACGCGCTCGTGGCCGGTGAGCGCCGCCGCCCCGACGACCAGCCGCGCAAGGTGCTGCGCCTGCGCCGAGTTCACCTGGAAGAACGACCGCACCTGCACCTCGAACAGCAGGGGGCCCAGCTTCTCGAGGAAGCGGTCGACGCCCCACAGCACGCGCTGCGTGCCCTGCGAGGCGATGCCCGACAGTCCCTTGTTGACGCTGAGCACCACCCCGGCCAGCGACGGGCAGGCGGCGCGCAGCGCGGGCACCCAGCGGTCAAACGCCGGCAGGTCCTTCGAGGCGACGATGTGCGCGAGGATTTCGCCCGTGTGTCGAGACTCCCGCGTGGCCAGCACGCGCAGGATGCCGGTGTGGCGCTTCTGGTGGTAGGCGCTGATCCCGTCGCGCCGCGCCAGCTCGGCGGCGGTGCGCGCCAGCGCCTCCGAGGCCTCGCTGGCCAGGTGGCAGGCCGCCAGCGGGAAGACGCGGTCGTAACGTCCCCGCACGTGCAGGCCGAGGATCGGCACCCCGTCGTGATCGTAAAACGAGTACTCCATCTTGTTGCGGTAGCGGTAGGGTTCCGGCGAGGGGAGCGTGGGCCGCACCTCGACATCCGCCAGTCCGGCGATGCGGGCCAGTGCCTCGCGCACGATCTGGCGCTTGATGTCGAGTTGCGCCTCGGGCGCCAGCGCCTGCCAGGTGCAGCCCCCGCACACCGACACATGCGGACACGGAGGATCGAGGCGATGCGGCGAGGGTTCCAGCACGCGCAGGGCGGTGGCTTCCCCGAAGGCGCTCTTGCGTTTGTCGAGACGCGCCTCGACCACGTCGCCCGGCAGGCCGCCGCGCACGAAGATCACATAGCCGTCGTGGCGCGCGACGCCGGCGCCGCCGGCGGCGGCACTGTCGATTCGCAGGGGAATGACGGCGCCCCGCGGGGGGCGCGTTTCGGTCGAGTCGGGAGATGTGGGAGGCATCCGCGCAGCGTACACGACCGGCGGCTGTCGCGGCCAGCGCGCGTGCGCCTCGCGGACGCTCTGGTCGCCGCGTGGCTACTCGCGGGCGCCGCCGTGGCCTCGCACGCCGCCGACGCACCGCTGTCGCTGCGCGTACTCTACCCGCCGGAGGGCGCGGCGATCGCCGCGGTCGACTCGACGTTCGTGTTCGGCAATGTGAGCCATCCGGACGTGC
>JBKJUD010000475.1:0-3449 GCA_046590735.1 Candidatus Eiseniibacteriota bacterium
TGGAACACCGAGGACGCCGCCGCGCGGCGCGCCCTGATCGCGGCGTCGATGACGGATTCGGCCACCTACCAGGACCCGGCGACCCTGGCGCCCGTCGCCGGCCACGACGCGCTCGACGCGCTGATGGCCGGCATGCGTGGCCGCTTCGCCGGAATCCGCTTCGACATGACCCACGCATACGGCCGCGGGCCGCTGGTCACAGTCGAGTGGCGGATGAGCCTGCCGCTGAGGGCGGGCGAGTCGGTGACGCCGGGGATCGATGTGATCCAGATGGATGGGGAGCGGATCGCGCGGATCATCGCCTACTACGACCGCGGTCCGGCGATTGCGATGCAGGCCAACCGCGCCTACGGCTAGCTGGGCGGCGGCGTGCTCGGCGCCCGTGGCCGGCCCCTCCACCTCGCCCGGCGACTGTGCTAGACTGACCCGCCCAGCCGCAGTCTTCGTGGATCCCCCCGCGTCGTAGGTTGTGCTCCGCCATGTCGATTTCGTGACGCCCGCCGCAATGCGCGCGTCGCACCCGCTGGCCTTCATTCGAGCCAGGCCAGTCAGTGAGGAGGCAGCGATCTTCATGCGTCGTCTGTGGGCAGGTCGTGTGTCGGGCGCGCGGGGACTCGCGCTGGGTGTCTCACGCATCGCAGGGGTACTCGCCGTGTTCGCCGCCGTCGCGGGCTGTGGGGGCGCGAAGGACGGCACCTTCCAGCCGAATCGTCCGCCGGTGGTGGAGTTGACCGGGGGGCCGGTAGCGCGCAGCACCGCCAGCTATTCCGTGCCCTTCTTCTGGACCGGATTCGACGTCGATGGCACGGTGGACAGCTTCCTGTACACCATCGACAGCATCGACACCGTGTGGACCGGGACCCGCGAACACAGTGCGCGTATCCTGTTCACCGCCACGACCCAGGCCGACAGCACGCTGTTCACCACCTGGCACACGCTCTATGTCGTGGCGATCGACAACAACGGCGCGCGCTCCGAGGCCGCTGACATCACCTTCAACGCCAGCACCCTGGCCCCCTACACCTCGGCCGAGCGCCCGCTCGTGCTCAAGAACGGTGGCGGCGGCATCAACTCGCCGATCCAGGGCGGCCCGAACCTGCATCTCGAATGGACCGGCACCGACCCCGATGGCGTGTTCCACCGCATGCCCGTCGCCTACGACATCGTCACCGTCGCGGTGCCCAACAACATCGCCGGCAACTGGATTCGCGCCGAGAGCCTGTGCACCGGCAAGGTGCCCGGCACCCAGCCGCTGGTCACGCGGGTGGCAGGCGACGTGCGGTCGTACGATCTGAGCAGCCTGACGCCGTCCAACCGCACCTCGAACTGGCTGATCTGGGTCCGCGCCATCGACGAGGCGGGCGCGGTGGAGCCGTGGCCGAGCATCCCGGGCCGCTGGCCGGGGTTCTTCCTCTTCTACTTCGCGCAACCCTTCCTGCAGGGCCCGACGCTCACCATCAACTCCCCGGCGCTGGGGCGCTACACGGCGCAGGGGCTGGGCCGCGACTCCAGCGAGTACGTGTTCGACAAGCCGATCTCCCTCACCTGGGACGCCGATGCCAGCCAGTACGGCAGCGAGGTGGATGGCTTCCGCTGGGGCGTCGACGTCATCGACCTGGACAACCCCGCCGACCCGGGCTGGGCGACGGGATGGAATCGCCGGCTCACCGGGCTGACCGGATTGCGGTTCACCGATCACAGCGCGGCGCTGCACGAAATCATCATCCAGGCCCGCGACACCAACGGCGCGCTGACCACCGAGCGGCTCAAGCTGAGCCTGGTCGAATTCCACTTCGAGCGGGATGTGCTCTGGGTCGATGACGAACTCGAGGGCCAGGCGGCCGGCAGTTTCGTCGGTCCCAAGGAACACCACGACTACATGGTCTCGACGCTGAAGACGGCGCTCGGGGCGCTGGGGCGTCCCGCGGTCGTCGATACCCTCAGCACCTATCCCACCGGTTCCCAGAACGATCAGCACCCGGTCCGGCTGGTCGATCTGTCGCGCTACCGCACGGTGGTGTGGGACTGTGGCCAGCCGACGACCTCGTGCACGCTCTGGGGCTCCATCTCGGTGGGACCGGGGGCGCCGCTCGCCAAGGCGAATCCGCTCGCCGTGTATCTGGAATCGGGCGGCAACCTGCTGATGACCGGAGGCTTCCAGGTGCGCTCGAGCGTGCGGAACATTCCGGTGCGCGCCAACGCGCTCGACCAGAGCAACGGCTTGGCGCCGGGCATCAACAACTTCGCGTTCGACTACCTGCACGTGCCTGGAAAAGTGTGGCTCGGGCAGACGGATGTCGGACGGAACGGGCTCAAGGAGGCCGTGCCGACAGCCTGGGGTCGCGCCAACGGCTGGCCGCGTCTGCGCTTCGACACCGAGCGGTTGTACAACCTGCCCAACGGATTCCTGCGCGCCGAGGCGAACGACAATCGCGCGTCGCGCATCGAGGCAGGCGGCGACTTCTTCGAGAATCTCTACACGTACGAATCGGCGAGCGGGATCGGCGGGCGCGACGGCTCGTACCTGCAGGGGCTCACGGTGGGGACGCTCTACAAGCGCAAAGGGCAGACTCCCAACGAAGACTGGGCGTACCAGACCGCCAACTTCGGCTTCCCGCTCGCGTACTTCCGGCCCGAGGACATCACGCCGGCGGTGACCAACGTGCTGTGGAATTTCCTGAGCGACAGGAAGTGGTCCTTGCCGCTGGCCCCGACACCACCCTCCGCGGAGGTGGTGGCGGAGCGCATGCGGCTCGCGCCGCAGTAGCGGAGCACACCCCGCGGGTGTCGGCCGCCCGCGCAGCGGAGAGAGGGTCGATGAAGCTGGTGCCCTTCTGGTACGAAGGCCTGGCGCAGGCGAGCTACCTGCTCGTCGATGGCGCCGACGCGGTGGTGATCGACCCGGCGCTCGAGGCGGAGTGGTACCTCGAGGCCGCGCGGGCCCACGGCGCCGAGATCCGCCACATCCTCGAGACCCACCTGCACGCCGACTTCGTCTCGGGCCATGTCGAACTGTCGGCGGCGACCGGCGCGCCGGTGTGGATCGGCCCGGAGGCGGCCCCCGCCTACGCGGCCCGGACACTGGAACACGGCGTCGAGATTCCCTTCGGCACGCGCGTCATCCAGGCCCGACACACCCCCGGCCACACCCCGGATAGCGTGACCCTGGTGGTGCCCCCGGCGCGCGGCGCCGGCATCAACGAGCCGCACCTGGCGATGACCGGCGATACGCTCTTCGTCGGCGACGTCGGCCGCCCGGATCTCGCCGCCACGGACCGCGCCACCGTCGCCGACATGGCCCACGCGCTGTACGCCTCGCTGCAGGAGCGCGTGCTCACACTGCCCGACGACACCCTCGTGTATCCCGCCCACGGCGCCGGCTCGCTGTGCGGCAAGAGCCTGGGCGATGCGCGCACCACGACGATCGGCGCCGAGCGCCTGGCCAACCC
>JBKJUD010000476.1:0-3260 GCA_046590735.1 Candidatus Eiseniibacteriota bacterium
GGCGTCGTGCGCGGCGGCCGCGCGCGCGGCACGCAGTCTGAACCCGCCGCGATCGCCGAACCTGCTCCGTCCGCCGGCCGCTTCTCGATGCCGCAGTGGGCCGCCTGGGCTCTGGCCACCGCGGCGATCGCGGTGATCGCGTTGTCCTCGGCGCTGTTCCTGCAGTCGCAACGGCGTGCGGGTGTGGTGGCGCAGGTCGAAACTGGCGGCACCGCCGATTCGCTGCACGCCATGCAGGACGCGGTGGCCGCGCTGCGGGGCACCATCGGCACGCTGTCCGACAGCCTGACGCAGCAGGAATCCACCGAGCGGCAGTTGCGCGGCATGCTCGGCAGCTACGCCTCGCGGGTCGACGCGCTGCACGCGCGCTATTCCACGGCGGTGGCGTCGCTCGACCGCGTTCAGGACGCGCTGCGGTTGGCCAGCGAGGAGCGCGATCGCTACGCCGCCAGCGACGCGCAGCACGAGACCGAACTCGCAGGGTTGCGCATGCGGGAGGCCGAGGCGCTGGCGCAGGTGGCGCGTATCCGCGGCGATTTCAGCGAGCAGGCGCGGACGCTCGACGATCTCAACGCCTTGCTGGCGGCGCCCGGTACCCTGCTCGGCGCGCTGATGCCGAACGGCGCCGAGGGTGCGCAGTTCGCCGGCGCCGATGTCCACGCGCTGTGGAATCCCTCGCTGGGCAAGGCGTTCCTCGCCGGCTCGTCCTTCCCGGTGCCGCAGGCGGTGGCCGACAGTTTCCTCGTCGTGTGGACCATCGAGGAGCAGGACAAGCAGACAGCGGTGCACAACCGCGGCGCCTTCACGCTCCGACAGGCGGAGATCGGCGTGGCGGCGGCGCCCTCGATCAAGGGAGCGGCGACGATCAAGGGGTTTGCGTTCTCCCTCGAGTCCTCCGCGGCCGCCACCGCGCCCACCCGGATCGTCATGGTGCCGGGCGGGGCGCCCGTCAGCTTGCCGGGCCTTCGGACGATCACCCGCTAGTCGCTGCGCCTCGCTCGTTGACTTTCCCCCGGCGGTCCGTACCATCAGCCTGCTGCGCCCCCGCCCGTCGCGGGGGCGGCTCCACCCGGGCTGGCGTAGCTCAATTGGCAGAGCAACTGATTTGTAATCAGTAGGTTGGGGGTTCAATTCCCTTCGCCAGCTCCACTCCTTTCCCCGGCAGGCCTGCGCGGTGCAGACGGCCCCGGCGGCTTCCGATAGACTCTGGGCATTCCCCGCCCGCGTGCGCCGGGCCACCGCTTCACCCTTGAGGGGTACACACCGCGTGTCCCGGCCAGAATTCGCCTACGAGAACCGCCGATCGCTGCCGATCGCCCAGATCGCCGGCGGGATGATGATCGTCGGGCTCGGGGTGCTCATCGGGCAGATGATCGCCGCGCCCAACAAGCGCGTGATCGAGGCGTGCATCGGGCTGATCCTGCTGGGCATGTCGGTGCGCTACCCGCTGTTCTGGTCGCTGGCGGCGCTGACCGTCATCTCCATGTTCCCGGTTGGCCTCTCGGTGGGGTCGACGAACGTGCTCGCGGTTCTGGTGCTCACCTGCATCTGGCTGGCGCGCATGTCGCTGGGCGAGTATCGCCCGCAGCTCAAGACCGGCATGGAAGCGCCGATCATCCTGCTGCTCACCGCGTACATGATCTCCTTCCTCAGCATCAGCAGCGGTTCCGTGCTGATGCAGGGCATCAGCAACTTCTCGATCATGCTGGGCTGCGTCGGCTTCTTCTACCTGATCGTGAACTTCGTGGAGACCGACGCGCAGCTCGAGATCGTCGTGCGCTTCATGCTCCTCGGCGCCTTCCTGATGATGCTCACCGTGATGTTCCAGATCGCGTTTCCCGGCAAGGCGCTCATCCCGCAGTGGATCATCCCCGAGGACACCAACATCAAGGCGTACCACGAGGGCTTCCGGGCCGGTGGCGCGTTCAACAGCCACGACCTGCTCTCGGACTACTGCGCGGCGATCATGTGCCTCGAGGTGCTGATGTTCGTGCGCGAGAAGACCCTGCGCGGCCGGCTCGCCTACGCGGTGCTGATGCTCATGACGCTCATCGCGCAGCTCGCCACCGCGAACCGGGGTGGACTGTTGTCGCTACTGGTGGGCCTCGCGTACCTGGGATTCCGCGTGCGGCGCAATGTCAAGATCGTGCCGGTGGTCACCACGCTGCTGCTGGGTGCGGTGTCGCTGTGGACGATCAGCATCCTGCTCTCCGAGCACACCATCGTCGCGTCGTTGTTCAAGCGCGTGAGCGAGACCAAGTTCATCGGGCTCGTGCCCGACACCCGCGTGGGCATCTGGTCGGCGGCGTTCGATCGCGCGATGGAGCGGCCGTGGATTGGCTGGGGGCCCTACTACAACATCCAGCGCACCGTCGCCGCGATCTACTGGCCGCATAACGGTTTCATCTTCGCGTTCTACATCACCGGGATCCTGGGCGCGGTGGCGCTGGCGTGGGTGGTGCTGTCCACCGTGCTGATTTCCCATCGCGACGCCGGCAATTCCCTGAACGACGCACGCTTTTCCCGATCCCTGATGGTGGCATTGCATGTGATGGTGGTACAATTTCTTGTGTCACAAATGCGTACCGACTACCAGCGGGATGCCACCTACATGTTCTACGCGTGGCTGCTCTTTGGATTGACAGCCGCATCGCATCTGGTGGTGCAACGCAACAGACGGACGGAATAGTCTCCGCCTTCCTCCACGACCTCGGAGCGGGATATGAGCGATTCGTCGCAGCAGTTGCAGCGCCTGCGGTCGATCCACCCGCAGATGCGGCTGGCGTATGAGTGTGAACTGCCGTTCGTCACCCGCTGGATGGAGCAGCACCCGGACGTGTCGCGTCCCGTCGTGCTGGATGCCGGCTGCGGATTTCAGTACGGCCTGGTGATGCACCTCCGCGGCCGCCTGGATGTGCTGGGCGTGGAGATGAACGAGTCCGTGCTCCGCCAGAACCGCGACGTGACCTGGCCGGCGGTCGGCGACGCGATGCGCCTGCCGGTCGCGACAGCGAGTTGCGACATGATCTTCTGCCGGGACGTGCTGGAGCATCTGCCCGATCCCGAGCGAACCCTGGGCGAGTTTGCCCGCGTGCTCAAGCCGGGCGGCATCGCCGTGATCACCACCGTCAACGTGCGCAATCCCGGCATGTGGGCGATTCGCCTGACGCCGCGGTGGCTGCGCACGGTGGTGCGCCGCGCAAGTTTCGGCGGCAAGCTCGGGGACAACGCGCCCACCTTCCATCGCGCCAACACGCCGG
>JBKJUD010000080.1:0-3098 GCA_046590735.1 Candidatus Eiseniibacteriota bacterium
TGGGGATCCCGCCGGCCACCAGACGCGGTCCGGTCAATTCCCAGTTGCCCAGGTGCCCGGTGAACAGCACCGCGCCGCGTCCCCCGGCGCGCGCGGCCGCCAGGTGCTCCCACCCCTCCACCGAGACGTCGCGTTCGATGCGCCGGCTGCGCGCGGCCAGCAGCAGGCACTCGCAGAACAACTGCCCGCCGGCGGCGAAGGCGGCGCGCACGATCGCCTGGCGCTGCGTCGCATCGACCGTGTCGCCGAGGGCGCGCGCGAGGTTCTCCGCGGCGATGGCGCGGCGGGAGGGAACGGCACGTCGCACGAAGTGTCCCAGCGAGCGGCCCACGACCGAGACCGCCGCCGGGGAGAGTCCGCGCAGGCCCCAGGCAAGGACGCGAAAGGCGCTGTACTGCAGTGCGTGGGCGACGGACGCCCGCGCCGTGCGCGACGAAGAGGGCATTCGCGTGTCTAGAGCACCAGCCGCGCCAGCGGCGAGAATCGCCAGCCGATCGCGGCGTCCGCGCAGACCGCGCGGCACACCAGGCACCCAATGCACGCCGCGGCCTCCACCACGGGGGCGCGTCCCTCCCGCGGCACGATTGCGCCGGTTGGGCAAATCGGCGCGCACGCGCCGCACCGCGTGCACGCGGCGTCGTCGATCGTCGCCTTCACCCACAGCGCCTGGCGGAGCACCGGCGCCGCAGCGCGCGGGATGTGCCGCGCAGCCCAATAGCCGGGACGGCGTGCGGCCTGCGGCCCCTCGTGCCACTGCGCCGGCCGCGCCACGTGCACGACTGCCGGGAGCGCGCCGCGTGCCGCCGCGGCGCGCAGCACCGGCAACTCCCTGGGCTGCACATCGAGAATCGGCGCGCAGGCGGCCTCCACCGCAAGCACGTTGGGGCCCGCGACCAGGCGGCCACGATGCAGGGGCCGGCCGCCACTCGGCCCTTCGCCGTCCATGCAATCGATCGCGTCGACGAGCGTGAAGGCGGGCGGCAGCACGTCGACGAGATCGAGCAGCACCTCGACGAAGTCGGCGGGCCGCGGGAACCGCGTGTGCCAGGTGCCCTTGGCGAATCCGGGCTGGACGCCGTAGAGATTCTTCACCGCGCCGGTCAGCAGGGTCAGCGTGTGCGTCTTGAGCTTGGCCAGCGAGATCACCACGTCGGCCTCGAGCACCGCGCGTGCGATGACGAACTCGAGTCCCTCGCGCCTTCGCCGTGCCGCGCCCGCGGTTTCGAACGCCGTCAGCGTGACGCCGAGATCGTCGGCCACCGCGCGCAGGCCGCTGCGCTCGTGCACGCGCTCCACGCCCTCCACCGCGCCCGGCGGGCTGTCGCCGATGGTGACGATGCCGCCGGCTGCGAGCACCTGCCGCGCCACCGCGGCCACCACCGCCGGATGGGTGGTCACGGCGCGATGCGGCCGCGCGGCGTTGAGCAGGTTGGGCTTGAGCAGTACGCGGGCCCCCGGCGAGACCAGTGCACGCATGCCGCCGAAGGGCGCCAGCACTGCGGTCACCGCCGCATCGAGGTGCGCCGCGTCGTACGCGGCCGCGGGCACGATCACGACATCCGGCGCTGCCGGCACGCCGCCCGGCGACCACGGCAGCAGCGTCGTCATCGTCCCTCGCCCGTCGCGGACGCGCCGAGGCCCGCGTACAGCGACGGCCGTCGATCCGCGAGCACATCGTTGGGCGTGTTCGGAATGCGCTTGTCGCGGGCCGCGGCCAGTCGGACATCCACCACGCCGGTCCACTCCCCCTCGGCCGGCCCGGCGACCAGCCGCCGCATGCCGATGTCGGTCACCTGGCTGTGCCCGGTGAACTGCAGCTGCGCGCCCGTGTCGCGCACGTCGGCGCCGGCGCGGTTGGCGGTGGCGGTGAACACACGATTCTCGAGCGAGCGAGTGAGCATCGCGTCCTGGCAGAACGGGAGAACCAGATTTGCGGGATGACAGATCAATTCGGCGCCGCGCAGCGCGAGGCTGCGCGCGGTCTCCGGGAAGAACCAGTCGAAGCAGATCATGACCCCGAGTGCGCGCCCGCGCCACTGCACGACAGGCGCGGGCGCCGTCCCCGGCAGGAACCAGCGCGCCTCGTCACCAAACAGGTGGATTTTCCGATACACCGCCAGCACGCCCTCGGGTGCAAGCATCGCGGCGCTGTTGTAGAGGCCCTCAGCCGCGCGCTCGGCGAACCCGACGACGATGACCGCGTCGCGCGTACGCGCCGCGTCGTGCAGACGCGCGAGTCGCGGTTCGTCGACGGTCTCGGCGAGCGCCGCGACTTCCGCGATGCCGGTGAAGACATAGCCGGACAACGCGAGTTCCGGCAGTACGTAAATGTCGGCCTCGACGGACGCGATCTGCCGCAGGAGTGCGTCGCAGTTCGCCTCGCGCGCGCCAAAGGCCGGCGACGACTGCACCACGGCGACGCGTGTCACTTCCACGCCGCGGTCGCCTTCGCCGCCACCGCCCGCGCCACCGCCGCGGCGAGCGGCTCGATGCCGTCGCGCACGACATCCATGGTCGGCAAACCGGTCTCGCGCGCGATCGTCTCGCGCGCCGCGGCGGCCGCGGGTACATCAAGCGTGACCGTATTGAGCGCGATCGCCACCACGCGCGCCGGGGCCACCGGGGCGGCGAGCTGTTCGTACAGCGCGATGATTTCGCGCAGCGGCGGGATCGGCGTGGTGTAGCCGGCGATGTGCGTGCGCGCCGGGTCGTGCACGAGCACTAGCGCATCGGCGCGGGCGCCGTGCAGCAACGACGCCGTGACGCCGGAGTACGCGGGATGCAGCAGCGCGCCCTGGCCCTCGACCACCACGCAGCGGCCGCGACGGAACCCCTTGGTGACGATCGCATGCACCGCGCCGGCGCCGAAGTCGGCGATGACCCGGTCGGTGGCGATGCCCCACCCGGTGAGCAGAATGCCGGTCTGCCCGGTGGCCCCCATCACGGCGTCCATCCCGCGCGCCGTCAGCGCGTGCGCCAAGAGCAGCGACACCGTCATCTTGCCGACGGCGCAGTCCGAGCCAACCGTGAGGATGACCGGGCCGGGCCACGACGCGGCGGACTCCGGCGGCAAGGCCAGCGTCTCGGGTGGCCGGCGC
>JBKJUD010000161.1:0-6048 GCA_046590735.1 Candidatus Eiseniibacteriota bacterium
CGGGGATCACTGGCGCGCACAGGTAGAAATTTCCGAGGGACTGGTGGTGCCGGTGCGCGTGCCGCTCACGCTGGAGCCGGGGCTCGGCGCCGAACTGCGCCTGCGCATTCATCCCGATGGCATCGCGGTCGTCGGCCGCGAGACCAGCGAGCCGGAGTTGCCGCCGAACGTGCTGCGCATGCCGAGCGAGCGCTGGCGGGGGCCGCGCCGGGAGACGTAGGCAGGATGCGACACGAAACGATTTTCCCGCCCGCGCACGATCGCACTTGTCTCCGGAGGACGCCTCGTGCTACATGACAGATGCGCGCGCGGTCCTGAGGATGGACCTCGTGGCCATGATGGCCGGCGCGCGCACTCGCCCAGTCGTCCGCCCGCCGCACCGCACATCCCCCGATGACCGACTCCGCCCCCACCGCCCTCCCGCCGCGCGTCCTCGGCGTGCGCGACCTCACGCTGTTCTACTTCCTCGCATGTTTCTCGATTCGCTGGGTGGCGTCCGCCGCCGCGGCCGGACCGTCCTCGCTGGTGTTGTGGGTCCTCGGCTGCCTCACGTTCTTCCTGCCCCTGGGCTGCGCCGTCGTCGATCTCGCGGGACGCTTTCCCGAGGAAGGCGGCATGTACGTGTGGGCCAGCCGCGCCTTCGGCGAGCGCGCCGGCTTTCTCACCGGATGGATGTATTGGGCGTCGAACCTCACCTACTTCCCCAGCCTGCTCTACTTCGCCGCCGGCAACCTTCTGGTGCTCGGCGGGACGCGCGGGGCGGCGCTGTCGGCCTCGCCGGTGTTCTTCGTCACGGCGGCGTGCGTGGGGCTGGCGCTGGCGGTGATCCCGAATGTGCTGGGCTTGCGCATCGGGCGCTGGCTGCACAACGGTGGGGCGATCGGCGTGTGGATTCCGGCGGCGGTGCTGATCGGCGCGGGCGCGTGGATCCTCGCGCGCGACGGCAGCGCGACGGAGTTCAGCCTGCGCACGCTGGCCCCCGGCCGGCATCTCGCCGACCTCGCACTGTTCGCCTCCATCGCCTTCGCGTTCGTCGGACTGGAGAGTGCATCGCTGATGGGCGCGGA
Organism: Candidatus Eiseniibacteriota bacterium; assembly: GCA_046590735.1. Classification (GTDB taxonomy): domain Bacteria; phylum Eisenbacteria; class RBG-16-71-46; order CAZEPH01; family CAZEPH01; genus JBKJUD01. The sequence goes on from JBKJUD010000161.1 coordinate 1,068, forward strand.
GATCCGTGCGCCGCGCCGGACGTTGCCGCGCGCGCTGCTGCTCGCCTCGGCGCTGGTCGTTGTCGTGTATCTCGCGGCCACGGCGGCGATCCTGGTCGCCGTCCCCGCATCGCAGGTGAGCGGGCTGGCCGGCATCACCCAAGCGGTGGCGCGGGTGGCGGCGTCGGTGGGCGCGGCGTGGCTGGGGCCGGTGTGCGGCGCGTGCATCACGCTCGGCGCGGTGGCCGCGGTCGGCGCGTACTTCGCGGCCACCGCGCGGCTGCCCTTCGTCGCCGGCGCGGCGCGCATGGTGCCGGCGCGGTTCGCGCGGTTGCATCCGCGGTTCGGTACGCCGGTGTTCGCGCTGTTGACGCAGGCGGGGTTGTCGGCGCTGCTCATCGTCCTCGGCCAGGCCGGCACCACGGTGCGTGGCGCCTACGACGTGCTGGTGAGCATGACGCTGGTGGCGACCTTCGCGCCGTTCCTGGTGATCTTTGCGGCGTATGTCGCGGTGCAGCGGCGTCCGCGGCCCGCTGGTGCGCTGCGCATGCCGGGTGGCGTGGCGACGGCCTACGTCGCAGGCGCGCTCGGTTTCGGCAGCAGTGCGCTCGGTCTCATGCTGGCGATGGTGCCGTCGGCGAGCGAGCCGCACAAGGCGCTGGCGGTGACGAAGGTGCTCGGCCTTGGCGTCGTGCTGGTCGTGCTCGGGCTCGTTCCGCGCCGGACGAGATGAGGCGCGTGTCGGGTCGCCGTTCAGGCGGCCGGAGCCGCTCGGGCGCAGGGACAGTCCACTGCTCCTGGGGGACCATGCGACCAACGCGCGCATTCCCGGTGGGGTGCCACGGTGGATCGTCCGATCCCTTCCCCAGCGAGCGCGGGACGGTTCCCCTCGTTGCCAGCAAGATTGGGGGAGCAACCGTGGCGGACATGGCGTATCACGACTTCGAGACCGCAGGTCGCGCGGTCCTGGCCTTCCTGCACCAGCGACTGGGATTCGCGTTGTGGATGGTCACCCGGACAGAGGGTGACGACTGGATCGTCCTGCAGAGCGAGGATCACGGCTACGGGGTGAAGCCCGGCACCGTATTCCGCTGGGCCGACTCCTTCTGCTCCCGCATGGTCAAGGGGGACGGGCCGAGGATCGCGCCGCATTCCGGCTCGGTACCCGCCTACGCCGCCGCCCCCATTGGCCGGCAGGTCCCGATCGGGGCGTATGTCGGAGTGCCGCTCCACGCGTCGGAGGGCGAACTGTTCGGCACGTTGTGCGCCATCGATCCCGAGCACCAGCCCCTCGAGATCGCGGGCGAGCAGGAACTGGTCGAAATGCTCGCCGCCCTTCTGAGCACCGTGCTGCAGGCCGAGCTCGCCGCCGAAGCGATGGCGCGGCGCAGCGAGCGGCTCGAGCTCGAGGCGCAATCCGACGTGCTCACCAGCCTGTACAACCGCCGCGCCTGGGATCGCCTGTTGTCCTCGGAGGAGGAGCGCTGTCGAAGGTATGGCCACCACGCGGCGGTGGTGGCGATCGACCTGGACGGACTGAAGCAGGTCAACGATACCCTCGGACATGCAGCCGGCGACGAACTCATTGGCCGTGCCGCCCTGGCGCTGCGCGCGGCGGCGCGGGAGCCGGACATCGTCGCGCGCGTGGGCGGCGACGAGTTCGCCATCCTGGCAGTCGAGTGTGACCATGACGGCGCGCGGGCATTGGTGGATCGTTTGCGCGCCACGCTGAAGGCGGAGGGCGTGTCGGCATCCCTGGGACTCGCGGCTCGCGCACCGGCGACCGGACTTCCGGGTGCGTGGGAAGCAGCCGATCACTCCATGTACTTGGAGAAGCGCTCCCGTGGCCCCGCTCAGCGCGCCGTGGTGGAGTCCCGCTCCGCCGCGGCGGCAATGCCGCGCAACATCCCGCCGAACACGAGGTGATGCAGCGGGTATAGCGCGTACCAATACAACTGTCCGGGCAGGCCGATGGGGTCGAAGATGGCCGTCTGGCGGATGAGCGAGCCGGCGCCCACCGGCGTCACCTCGAACTCCAGCCACGCGCGGCCCGGGAGTTTCATTTCCGCGAGCAACCGCAAACGGCGGCCGGGTTCGCACGACTCCACGCGCCAGAAGTCGATCGCGTCGCCGGGACGCACGGTGTCGCCCGGCGGCCGGCGCCGCTTCATCCCGACGCCGCCCACCAGCACGTCGAGCGCGCCGCGCAGCCGCCACAGCCCGTTCCACGCGTACCAGCCGGTGTCGCCGCCGATGCGCGCGATCGGCGCGTAGGCTGCGGCCGGCGCAACGGCGACCGAATGCGTGCGGGAGTCGACCAGCCGCGATCCGAACTGTACGCCGCCCCAGCGCGGCGCGGCGCCCGAAGACGACAGCGCGTCCGACCAGCGCGTGACCGCGAACTTCTCGTCCTCGTTGCGCAGTGCGCGGCGCACCGCCTCGTCGACGCCCACCGGACGGATGTCGAAGGTCCGCAGCGCCGCGTCGTCGCGCACGATCGTCGGGTGGACGATGCTGGCGATCAGTTGCCGGCCGATGCGCGCGTACAGCGGCGTGATCAGCCCCAGCCACAGGCTCGAGAGCCACGGCGTGAGCACCGGCACCGGCAGCATGCGCACCGGCAACCCGCGCTCGCGGCCGTACGCCTTCATGATGCCGCCGTAGGACACCTGGTCCGCGCCGCCGATGTCGTACACGGGACTTTCTCCACCGGGGAGATCGAGCGCGGCGAGCAGGTAGGCGATCAGGTCATCGATCGCGATCGGTTGCGCCGGCGTGCCGACCCAGCGCGGCGTCAGCATTACCGGCAACCGCTCGGTCAACGCGCGGATCATCTCGAAGGACAGGCTGCCGGAGCCGATCACGATCGACGCGCGAAACTCGATCGTCGGCACGCCGGACTCGCGCAGCAGTTCGCCGACTTCCTGGCGGCTGCGCAGATGCGGCGACAGCCCTTCGTCCGGATCGCCCAGCCCGCCCAGATAGATGATGCGCCCGACGCCCGCCGCACGCGCCGCCTCGCCGAAGTTGCGCGCGGCGCGGCGGTCCTCCTCGACGAACGAGCCCTCGGTGCCCATCGAGTGCACCAGGTAATAGGCGACGTCCACGCCGCGCAGCGCCGCCTCGAGGCTGTCGCGATCGAGCACGTCGCCGGCCACCGCCTCGGTCGCGGCGTCGAGTTTCGGCTGCAGGTACTCGGGCCGCCGCGTGACGCAGCGCACCCGCTCGCCGCGTCGCCGCAGCGCGCGCAGCAGTCGCCCGCCCACGTAGCCGGTGGCCCCGGTGAGCAGGACGAGGCGGGACACGGCTAGTAGTCCCGCCGGCGGAAGATCGCGATCGCCAGCCCCACGCATCCCGCGGCGAACAACGCCGACGTCCACATCGCGAACCACGGAATATCGCCCTGACCGTTGACCAGCGCCTTGATGCCGGCTTCGATCTCCTGCGGCTTCGGCAGGATCACGTACAGCGCCTGCACCGAGCCGTGCCACACCGGATTGTCGATCAGGCGCGACACCGGCTCGCGAAACTGCAGTACCGACGAGAGCATGAACACGCCAAAGCTGAGCAACCCGCTGATGCCGGAACTGCCGGTGAGGATGTTTGACAGCGTGAGCATCGCGAGATACACGAGGATGTTGAGCATCGCGGGCGCGACGGCCAGGAACACCCGCGCGTCCCACACGCCCACCCGCAAGCCGGCCAGCAGGAAGATCGCGGCCAGTGTCCCCACCATCGCGGCCAGCATCGCCACCCAGTGTCCGGCGATGCGCGCCAGCAGCAGCAGCCAGCGCGGCACCGGCTTCGACAGATACACTTCCGCGGTGCCGCGGGTGAGCACCGGCGTCATCACGTCGCTCATCCCGAACAGCGTGAACAGGCCGAGCACGCTGGCGAGAAACCCGGCGGCCGTCGGCAGGAACAGGCGCGCCAGGGCGACGCCGCCGGTGGCGCTGACCTCCTGCCCGTTCAGGTTCATGTGCATCGAGCTCGAGCGGCCCAGCACGAACAGTTCGACGAGCAGGATCCCGATGGCGAACACCGCATAGAAGATCATCAGCCGCGACGCGCGAATCTCCAGCAGCGCGTCGCGCACGAGGGCGTGGAATTTCACCGCGCGCCTCCTTCCGCGCCGGACTGCGCGCCGCCCACCAGCGATGGCCCGTCGGCGGTGACCAGCTGCATGAAGACGTCCTCAAGGCTGGTGTGCCGCGGGGCCAGCGCCACCAGTGACACGCCCGCACCGCGCAGTGCGTCGATGACCGCGTTGATGCCGTCGGGTTCCGCGAGCCGCACCACCAGCCCCTCGGCGGTGGCGGCGGCGGTGAAGCCGCGTTCGCGCAGGACACTCGCGTGCAGATTGCTGTCTCCGCCGCACTGCACCAGGTACTCGGTGCGGTGGGTGGTGAGGTCGGACACCGCACCTTCGGTCAGCAGGCGGCCGCGGGTGAGCACGGCGACACGGTCGCACACCCGTTCCACTTCGCTGAGCAGGTGCGAGTTGATGAACACCGTCACGCCTTCGCGCTTCAGTTCAAGCACGAGGTCGCGGATCTCCACGCGGCCCACCGGGTCGACGCCGTCGGTGGGTTCGTCGAGCAGGACCAGCCGCGGATGCGCCATCAGCGCGGCGGCCAGCCCGGTGCGCTGCGTCATCCCTTTCGAGAATTTCTTGATCGGCGTGCTCGCCCACTCCTCCATGCGTACGCGCGCGAGCAGCAACCGCGCGCGCGCGCGGCGCTCCGCTGCCGGCATGCCGGCCAGCGCGCCGCTGAGATCGAGCAGCTGCAGGGGCGTCAGGTGCTGCGGAAAGCGGTGGCTTTCGGGCAGGTAGCCGACGACCTCGCGGGCGCGGTAGTCGGTGACCGGATGGCCGAACAGTGCGGCCTCGCCCGCAGTGGCGTGGGTGACGCCGAGCAGGATCTTGATCAGCGTGGTCTTGCCGGCGCCGTTGGGGCCGAGCAGGCCGAACACCGTGCCCTCGGACACGCGGAGCGTGAGG
>JBKJUD010000188.1:0-2724 GCA_046590735.1 Candidatus Eiseniibacteriota bacterium
TGGCGTCGCCGCGGCGCGGCTGCACGCGCAGCTGGATTTCGCCACTGCTGGTGTGCACGCTGGCCGAGCCGGTGAGCGCGGTGCATTCCACGTCGCCGCTGGAGGTCTGCACGGTGATGCCGTGTGCGTTGCGCACCTGCACGTCGCCGCTGGAGGTGGCGATCTCGCCGGGCATCTGCAGCCGCGACGCGGTGACGTCGCCGCTGGAGGTGCGTACCGAGGCCCGCTTCTGGATCCGATCGAGCTTCACCGTCGAACTGCTGCCCCTGATATCCACCGGTCCCTCCGCCCCGTCGACGACGATGTCGCCGGAGGTCAGGTTGCAGGTGAGGGCGCCGGAGACATCGAAGAACTCTGCGTCGCCGCTGGTGGCGTTCAGCTCGACGCCGCCGCGCATGCCACGCACGCTCACATCGCCGCTGGCGGTGCGCAGCTCGAGGTGCACCTGCGGAGGGACGGTGAGCGTCAGCGCGACATCCTCGTTCAGCCCGACGCCCTTGATGGTGAAGATGCCGAAGCGGCGGCTGATGGACGGATAGTTCACGTTGACGGTGACCTGGGTGGGACTCGAGCCGGTGTCGATGACGGTGAGGCGGCGGACGCCATCCGCTTCGGCCTGATTGCGCGCTTGGACGCTGATGGTGATCCCGAGGGTGATCGTCGAGCCGGTGCCCGGCACCACGCGGATCTCGCCGGAGCGGTTGGCGACCATCAGCGTCTGCGCCTTCCCCACCGCCAACGTGCGCGTCTCGCGGAAGGTGAAGGTGCGGTCCTCGGCGGCGGCGCCTGCGCGCGCGCCAGCCAGGCAGCCGACCGCCAGCGCAACGACGGCGGCGTGTCGAACGATCGAGTCTCGCATGGTGACGTCCCCTTCCCTCATTCCGGATGGGCCTCGAGGCGCTTGCGCACCTGGGCGTGGGCCCGGTGGATCTGTGCCTTCACCGTGCCCAGCGGCAATCCCAGCAGCGAGGCGATTTCCTCGTAACTGAGATCCTCCACGTAGCGCAGCGTGATGACCGCGCGGTAGCGCGGGGGCAATCCCGCCAGCACCCGCTCCAGCCATTCGCTACTCTCGCGCGACTCGACCGCGTGGTCTGGCAGGGGACCGGGATCGGCATCCCGGGGCTCCCAGTCGTCCTCGTCGATCCCCGGGGGCGGACCGAGCAGTTCGGGCCGCGCCTTGCGGCGCCGGTGATGGTCGAGACAGGCATTCGTGGTGATGCGGAGCAGCCAGTGCAGGAAGGGCCGGGTGAGGTCCACGGTCGGCAGGGCCCGGAAGGCCCGGAGGAACGCTTCCTGCGCCAGGTCTTCCGCGTCCGCGGGGTTCCGCACCATCCGCAGCGCCAGAGCGTAGACGCGCTGGCGATGCCGGTGGACCAGTTCGGCGTATGCCGCCTGCTCCCCCGCGAGCGCGTCCTGGATGAGACGGGTGTCGTCCCTGTCCACGGCCCTCCCTCGCGGTCCCTCGTGGGTGGTGTACGCGAGCACCCCACAGGGGGTTGCAGGCGCGGAACACTTCATGCGGAAGACGGCGCAACCTACGGCGGGCGGCCGGGGGCCGTCAAGCGGCGGGCCCGTGCGGCGGGGTTGACGCTGCGATTCGGCGCCCGCTACGGTGCGCGGGACGCGCGGGGCCCGGCGGGCCTTCGACGCGGCCCGGTTCGTCACCCGCAAGACCCCCTGCCCAAAGGAGATGCCCCCGATGCGCCTGACCATCGACAGTGTGCGCGCCCGCGAGATCCTCGATTCCCGCGGCAATCCCACGCTGGAGGTGGAGATCGGGCTCTGCGACGGGTCGCGAGGGCGTGCGGCGGTGCCGTCTGGCGCGTCCACCGGGGCTCACGAGGCGCTGGAGTTGCGCGATGGGGATGCCGCCCGCTATGGCGGCAAGGGGACGCTGACGGCGGTCGGGCATGTGAACGGCGAGATGGCGGGGGCGTTGGCGGGGCTCGATGTGTTGGACCAGCATGCGCTCGACGCGGTGTTGCGGGCGCTCGATGGGACGGCGGACAAGTCGCGGTTCGGGGCCAACGCGATCCTCGGCTGCTCGCTCGCCGCGGCGCGGGCGGCGGCGTGCGGGTTGGGGCTGCCGCTGTATCGCTACCTCGGGGGGGCGTCGGCGCGCGTGCTGCCGGTGCCGCTCATGAATGTCATCAACGGCGGCGCGCACGCGGCGAACACGCTCGATATCCAGGAGTTCATGCTCGTGCCGCTGGGGTTCTCGCGGTTTGCGGAGGCGTTGCGCGCCGGGGCCGAGGTGTTCCAGACGTTGAAGAAACTGCTCGGCGACAAGGGGCTGGCGACCAGCGTCGGCGACGAAGGCGGCTTCGCGCCGGACCTGCCGTCAACCGTGGCCGCGCTCGACTTCCTGATGGCGGCGATCGAGAAGGCTGGCTACAAGCCCGGCGAGGATGTCGCGTTGGCGCTCGACGTCGCCGCGACCGAACTGTTCGCCGAGGGCGTGTACACGCTGCCGGGCGAGTCCGCCGAGACGCGCTCCGCCGCCGACATGGTGTCCTTCTACGACGACCTGTGCCGCCGCTACCCCATCGTGTCGATCGAGGACGGTCTCGCCGAGGACGACTGGGACGGCTGGCGCCGGCTGACGACCGCGGTGGGCGGGCGCGTGCAGTTGGTGGGCGACGACCTGTTCGTGACCAACACCGCGCGGTTGCGGCGCGGCATCGAGGCGAACATCGCGAATTCGATTCTCGTGAAGGTGAA
>JBKJUD010000381.1:0-2691 GCA_046590735.1 Candidatus Eiseniibacteriota bacterium
CGCTCCGCCTGGCGGCTGGACGGACGCGTCCTGCGCGGCCCGGCGGATCCCCTGCTGTGGCGTCTCCGGGCCATCGGCGGGGCGGGTCCGATGGCGGCTGGACCTGGCAGCCGACGCACCCTGCAACAGCCCCATCGGTATCGACTTGCGGCCCTTCCCGGGGCCTGTACTTCCTGCGGGCCAGCGCCAGCGGCGACACGCAGCGCATGCGCGTGCTTCACCTGCTCTCGCCGTCCTCTGGGGCTGGGCGAATCACTCCGCTCCGCCCCGGATTCGCCGATTTCCTTGAGTCATGGTTTCTGCGCGCCGATGACACGCATAAGCCATGGACACCTGCCCGCTGCCATCCGCGTTCCCGCGGTTCTGTCGCCGTCTGCGCACTCTCGTGCCCGCAGTCGTCCTTGCCGTCGTGTCGTCGGTGACGCCGCCGGTGAGCGCCGGGCCGGTTCCGCGCCCCGGCACGATCGCGATCGACTCGCACTTCGGGCTGTTCCAGGCCGGCTCGCCGCGTCCCCCCGACTCGGTCGGGGTTGACCCCACTGTCGTCTTCCAGAGCGCGGCCGGCTGGATGAACCGCGGCTTCGCCCAGTCCGGCACCACGCTGGACCTCGACAACTGGGTGAAGTGGGTGCAGTCGATGAGCATGGAGCCCGTCGTGACGCTCCAGAGCATCGCACCGGGCGATACCATCTCCTCCACGCCCACCGACACCACCGCGTGGAAGGCCTGGGTCACCAGCCTCGTCGAGCGCTACGACGGCGATGGCATCGACGACTTGCCCGGGCTGACCGCTCCGGTGCGGTATTGGCACGTCGAACAGGAGTGGCACATCTGGTGGCGCGGCACGGTGGAGGAGTATCTCGCGCACCTGGCGATGACCTACGCGACCGTCCACGCCGCCGACGCCGCGGCGCAGGTCATCCTGATCGGGATCGCCACCCAGACGGCGACCGCGGGGGCGGTGTGCATGCAGAGCGAGGAAGGCGGAACCTCGTGCACGGTGTCGGGCGAAGCGGTCGATGAGGCGACCCAGATGCTGCGCGACGGGCAGTACGACGTCGTCGACATGCACAGCTACGAATCCTGGCCGATCATCGCCGGCAAGGTCGCCTGGATCCGCAGCATCGCCCGGGATCCCAACGTGCCGATCTGGGCGCTGGAGGCCGGCGGACCCAGCGGCTACGACGGACGCGCCACCAGCGACGCCATGAACGCCGCCGCCGTCGTGCAACAGTTCGCCCAGGCGCTCGGCAACGGCGTCGAGCGCTACTCCTGGGCGCTGTTTCCGCCTGCCCCCGGCTCCCAGTGGGACTACGCGCCGTGGACGACCATGCCGCTCACCGCGTGGAAGACGTACCCGGATTCTCTGTCGCTCAAGCCGGCTTACTACACCTACCGGCTGCTGGCCCGGATGATCGGCGGGTTCTCCGCCGTGGACGACCGCGGCGGCAGCAGCCTGACCGACACCCTCGGCGTGTTTCAGTACCGCTTCCAGATGGGCGATTCGGTGGTGTACGTGGTGTGGAACTCGGACAGCCTCCCCCGGCAGGTGGAATTCCACATCCAGGGCACCGCCGCCCTGGTGACGCACATCATCACCGAACCCGGGGTGACCGACGACCAGGCGTTCGTCGAGACGGTCTGGCCGCTGACCGGAAGCGTCGTGTACTCCGTCTCGCCGACGCCGGTGTTCTTCAAGTTCGTCGAGGCGGTCTCCACCGACGCGCCGGGGTTGCTGCCGCCGCCGGACCGCGGCCACGCGCCGTGGACACTCGACATCCGCTCGAGCCTGGTGGGCGAGGTCGTCCGCTTCCGCGTGCATGCCGCACGCACCGCCGAAGCCCCGCCGCGCGCGGTGGTCTATGACGCGCGCGGGCGGCAGGCCCGCGACGTGACCGCGAGCCTGCGCGCGGCCGACGGCGAGGGCAGCGCCTTCGATGGCCAGTGGGATGGCCGGACCGAGGACGGCGTCCCGGCCGCCAGCGGCGTGTACTTCCTGGCGATCGTGCCGCGCTCGCCGATGGCCGCGCAGCCCGCGGTGGTCGCGCGTCTCGTGCGCATCACCCACTAGTCCCGGCCGCACCCGCGCGCTACTGTGCGCGGATGCTGCCGACCCCGCCTGCTGCGCCCACCGCCACCCGCCCGCTGCGCGGCGTGCGTGTCCTCGACCTCTCGCGCCTCGTGCCCGGCGCCTACTGCACCTTGCTGCTGGCGCGCCAGGGCGCACAGGTCACCAAGATCGAGGATCCCGCGCACGGCGACCTGCTGCGCTCCCTCGAGCCACGACTGGCCGGCACCGGCGCGCTGTTTCGCGTGCTGCATCGCGGCAAGCGCTCGGTGGCCCTCGATCTGCGCGAGGCGCGCGGACGCGACCTGCTCGAACCCCTGCTGGACGTCTGCGACGTGGTGGTGCACAGCTTTCGCGCCGATGCCGCGCGACGGCTGCGCCTGGACGCGCCGCGCCTGCGACGCGGCCGCCCGCGCCTGGTGTACTGCGCGATTGCGGCGTACGCGCGGAGTGCCGCGCATGCCACGCAAGGCGCGCACGATCTGAACATCGTGGCGCGCGCCGGGCTGCTCGACCCCGCGCTGGGCGGCGGCGGGCGCGAGCCGGACCGGCCCCGGGGCATTCCGTTGCTGGCGATGGGCGCAGCGGGGCAGGACGCAGCGCAGCGCATCGTCGCGGCGCTC
>JBKJUD010000236.1:0-8831 GCA_046590735.1 Candidatus Eiseniibacteriota bacterium
GGGCCCTATCGGTGGATGCCAGAGCCCAGCTACCTGGCAGTGTCGCTCGAATTGCTCACGCTCCCGCTCGCGTTCGGCGCGTGGCGCACCGCTCTTGGGGCGTCGGTGGTGAACGCGGTGGCGATGGCGCTGCGGATCCCGCTCGAACGCCGGGCGCTGCGTGACGTCGCCCGTCCTGCTGTGCTAGCCACCCCCGCGCCGCACGCGTAGGATGGCGGAACGCCGCGACCCCTGCGCCGCGGCATCACGAGACGGGAGACCAGCATGAGCGACGACGACGACTTCCCCGACGACGACGCCACCGCGAACGACGCCACCGGGGACGAATCCTCGGGCGCCCCCGACGGCGTGCTGGACACAAGCGCGTCGGTCCAGTGTCCCTACTGCGGCGAGACCTGCGAGATCGAGCTGGATGCCGGCGGAGGATCGGTGCAGCAATACGTCGAGGACTGCCAAGTCTGTTGCCAACCCTGGGACGTCGTGGTGACGTACCACGCCACCGGCCAGGCCGACGTCTATGTCGAGCGCTCCGACGCGTGAGGGCCGCCCGCTACAGCCCGCCGTGCCACGGATATCCCCTGTCCTCCCAGTAGCCGCCCGGCCGCGTGTCGGTGAAGGTGACCCGGGTCAGGTACTTGATGTTCTTGTATCCGAGCTTGAGCGGCGAGTACAGCCGCAGTGGCGCGCCATGATCCGGCGCCAGCGGGCTCCCGTTGAACCGCAGGGCGAGGATCGATTGCGGATGCGCCGCCGTCGCCATGTCCCAGCCGGTGGAATAGCCGCTGTCGAACGATTCGAAGCGCACGAAGCGGGCCGCCGGATGCACGCCGGCGAGGTCCATCACGCTCGTGAACGGCACGCCACCCCACGTCGCGATCGCCGTCCAGCCCTCGACGCAGTGATGCTTCACGGTGTAGGTGACCTGCGGAAGCGTGTGCAGCATCTCTTGCGAGAGCTGCAGGGGCGTTCGCGCGAGTCCGTCCACCTGCAGCCGCCACTCCGCGGGATGCTCGAGCACCGGCATGGCGCGGCTGCGGTGATAGGCAGGAAAGGAGATCGTGCGCGCCGACTCCGGGTAGACCGGCGCTCGCCGCGACGGCGTCACCAGCTTTTCGCCCACCCAATCATTGACGCGGCCGAACTGCGCCAGCCGCGACTGGATCGCGAGGTTCTGGCAGCCCGACGTCACCAGCAAGGTGGCGGGGGTGAGCAGCGAGAGCCGCAGGAAGTCGCGGCGGTCCAGCGTGCCGCGGTCGCGAGCCTCAGTCATGGTTGGGAAACCTCCCGCGATACCGCCCGGTGATCATCGCCCGCAGCGACGGCGGATCCACCGCGAAGACCATAACCACGTGCACGACGATGAAGCCGACGAACAGCCACACCGCAACGAAGTGCCAGTAGCGTGTGAGTTCATACCCGCCGAACGCCCGCGTGAGCCACGCCAACTGCACCGGCTTGTAGAGCGCGAACCCGGAGAGCACTGCGATCGCGCCGAGCAGCAGGATGAAACTGTACGCCCCCTTCTGCAGCGCGTTGTGCTTGCCCTGCGGGGGATGCTCGCGCCGCAGTCGCAGGTAGTAGAGCTGCATCTGCAGAGCCCGCGGCAGGTCGCGCGGCCGCACCGCGAGCGTCCGCCACTCGCCCGAGAACGCCAACCACCCCAGGTACAGCACTCCCGACAGCACAAATGGCCAGGCGAGCGCGAAGTGCCACTGCAGCCCGCCGGCCAGCCAGCCCCCCAGCCGGAACCACGACGGCAGCGGGTGGCCGACAAGCGGGTTCGGGACATCGTATCCCGCATCGCGCGGCCCGAACCGCGGATAGGCGCCGTAGATTTGCAGTCCGCTGCCGATCATGCCCACCAGCAGCAGCGCGTTCGCCCAGTGGGTGACGCGCACCACCCAGTGGTGGCGCAGTGCATCGGGCGCCGGCGGCGTGGCCGGCTGGACCGCGGCTTTCGGGACTGCGATCTCGGGCGCGGCGAGCGCGGGCGTCGCGCTCGCGGGCGTCGAGACCTCCGGCGCCTCGGCTTCCGGCGTCCCAGGCTTCGGCGGATTGTCGATGGGTGGAAGCAGCAGTCCCTCCTTGCGCCCGGTCACATCGGGGCACGCCGCATTCAATGCGCATGGCGTGGCCGAGGTTCCCGGCCGCGTTGCCCTCGACCGGCGCGGGCCGTATCCTCACGCGCATGTCCGATACCGTACGCGAGATCTACAAGGGCCGCGTGGTGCACCTGTTCGTGCACGAGGTCACGCTGCCCAACGGCCACCCGACCCTCCTCGAGGTGATCCGCCATCCCGGCGCGGCAGCGGTGGTGGCGTTCGTGAGCGCCACCGACATCCTGCTCGTTCGCCAGTATCGTCACGCGGTGGGGGGCTATCTCTACGAGATCCCGGCCGGCAAGCTCGATCACGGCGAGGCGCCGGAACTCTGCGCCGCTCGCGAACTCGAGGAGGAAACCGGGTATCGCTGCGGCCACCTCGAGAAGCTCGGTGCGATGCTCACGACGCCCGGGTTTACCGACGAGATCATCCATCTGTACGAAGCCACCGAACTCACCGAGCATGTTGCCGCGCTCGAGCAGGACGAGGTTCTCAGCGTGGTGCGCGTTCCCTTCGAGGAGGCGCTGGCGTGGGTGGAGGTCGGCCGGATCAACGACGGCAAGTCGATTTGCGCGTTGCTCCTGGCTGCGAGGCGTCGCGAGCGGGGCTAGGACTTCGCGGGATTCCGGGTGGCCGGCGCCCCGGGTTTTCCTGTGGACAGGGGGGGCTCGGGGGGCGAGGCCGCGTCGGGGAGCGCGTCCGCGCTCGGCGGAGCGGCCGCCTTCGACTGCGCGGCCTTGGGGGGCGTCCGCGGGGCGCGGAACATCATGCCCATCGCCGCAAGGGGCCCCGCGGCGATGCCACTGGAGGGACGCGTCGCCCCCGCGTCGCTGCGCTCGACCCCGTGCAGGATGATCTCGAGGCCGGTGCGCAGGAGCCGATCGATACGCAGCGGCATGCCCAGGGCAAAGGACATCTGGATGCCATCGGTGAGGGCCTTGAGAAGTTCGGCGGTGGCCTCGACGTCGATCTCGCGCACGTCGCCCTGCTCCACGCCCTGGCGCAGCAGGTTGGACATTTCCTGGATGTAGCTGCGATGCAGTTGCTGCAGCTGCTCCCGCATTTCCTGGTCGCGCAGCGCCATGTCGCCCATGACGACCATGAAGCGGGCGTGATCCGCGTTGGTGGCGAACAGCTGCAGGAAGAAGCGGGCGAGGGCGCGCAACTTGACCGGCAGGACATCCTGCGAGGCGACGATCTCGCGCAAGGCGCCCATCGAGCGCTCGTAGTCCTCCACCACCAGCGAATGGAAGATCTCGCGCTTGGAGCGGAAGTGGAAGTAGACGCCACCCTTGGACATGCCCGCGCGTCGCGCGATGTCCTCGACGCGGGTCTGATAGTACCCGTCCTGCAGGAAGCACGAGCGCGCGGATTGCAGGATTTGTTGCACGCGCACGTCATGCGGCAGCTTGCGGGCCATGAGGGCGACATCCTCCGGAAGGACGAGGGGACACGCGCGATGTCCCCGGTCGGCCACGCGGGGACGCCGCGGGCCCGTGCGAAGTATCCGCGCGATCCCGGCGCGCGGCAAGCGCCACCCGCGCACGCGGTGTCCGGCCCACCGCGATGCGCGCGACGAACTCCGGGGGCGATCCCGTGCCGTGCGGCGCGATGCGCCCTGCGTGCGGCCGCGCGCGCGCCGCGCGGTCTGCGCACAGGGCGCCCGCGCGCCGCGCTCTCGCCAGAGGCCGAACGCCCGAAACCGGTTCTCACGCGCGCAATCGCGCGATGAACCCCCAGCTCAGGAGCACCTCCAGGCTTTCCGGCAGCAGGATGCCCATCACCTTGACCAGCGGCAGCCGCGGTCCGGGTGGACGGAACGTCGCGGCCCGCGCCGGGACACTCTCCATGCAGGCGACGGCAATCATCATCCACGCGGCGGCGCGCACCCGCCCGCGCTCACGGTTCATCTCCCTTTTCCTCCCGTACAGTGCCCGTCCGCGTCACGGGCTCGCGGCGCGAGGCCATGCCCCGTGTCACGAGCCCGCGTGCGGCGACAACCGTCAGCGCCCGATGCTGACGAACCAGTCCGCCAGCGCAATCAGCAATGTGCCGATGGCGCGGAACAGCTTGCTGAACAACCACGCCGGCGTGTGTTCACCCCCACCGGAGTGCGTCGCGGCGTGTGCCCCGGCGGCGAGCGTGGCCAGCGCCGCGAGAGCGAACGCCGTGGCCACGGCCGCGCGACGCCGGGTGAAGGGCAGGCGGATGCGCCGGCCGAGAGAGCGCACCACACGGCGCGCGAGTTGAAGCGGAGACATGGATTCCTCCTCGAGTGTCGATTGCAGTGATGGGATGGGAGTCGAAGCCGGCCTTCCTACAGCAGCGGCGGCCACGGGTAGAAAATCGTGCTCGGGATGGAGATCACGATCACGATGAAGAAGCGCAGGCCGCCGAAGAGCTTGCCGAAGAACGAGGCGGCGCCCACCCCCACGGCGCCGGCTGCGGACTGCGAGACGGCGGGGGCATGGGTGGCGGCGGCCGCGGCATGCGCGACCCCGGCCGGGGCGACCAACGGCGCGCAGATGGCGAACAGCACCGCCATCAGGACGACCGGCGCCAGCCGGTGGACTGTGAGACGTGACATGAATGGGTCCCTCCCTGGATGAATGAAGGCTGCGGGCCTGGCCCGCGCGACTCGAACGAGCGCGCGGAGCTGCCCTAATGTGCAGCAGGAGGCGTGCCATCGGGCCCCGTAGGGAGAATCCACAAGCGGGGACGAAAAGCGCGAACGGAGGGCCCAAAGGGCTCACTCCGGCACTGCGAACGCGGTGCGCCTACGGGCGGCGCAAGGCTTCGGCCACCACCTCAGCGACGATCGTCGCGAGACGTACGTCGTCGCCTGCGGGCGCCTGCGCGGCGCACACGCACGCCGCGCGACCACATGCTTCGCCTGCCGCGTGGCGCACTGCCACCGTCGGCGGCTCCGGACAGTGACTGCAGACGTCGCATGGAAAGACTGGGGAGGTCACCCCGCTCGCCCGTCGTTGCGCGAGCAGGTCCGCGACTTGCGCGGGCGTCAACACGTTCACCGGGCCGAGCGCGCGGGCGTGGTGCAGGACCTGCGCGGCGTGCTCGAGCATCTCCATCGTATCGAAGGCCGCGAACACGTCGCGTCCCAGACACACCGCGCCATGGTTGGCGAGCAGGAAGGCATTTCCATGTGGATACAACTCGGCAAGACCGTTCGGGATCGCCTCCGTGCCTGGTGTACCGTAGCCCGCGATTGGCACGCCGCCCAGGCTCACCACCACCTCTGGCATGACACACTGCGCGAGTGGGATGCCGGCCACGGCGAACGAGGTCGCCACCGGCGGATGCGCGTGCACCACGGCGCCGATGTCGGGACGCAGCTCGTACGCCTTGAGGTGCATGGCGATCTCGGTGGAGACCGGCCGCGCGCCCGCCTCCCGGGACGTGCCATGGCGATCGATGACCACGACCTGGTCCGGCGTCAGGTAGCCCTTGTGGACGCCGGCCGCGGTCGCGACGATTTCGTCGGGGCCCAGACGCAGCGAGATGTTGCCCTCTGCCGCGCAGACGAGACCGCGCGCATACAACCGGCGCCCCACCTCGATGATCGCGGCGCGCGCACTGTCGCGTGTCGCGCTCATCGGGCCAGACCTCGCGTCGGCCGCCTCACGCCGACGCCTCCCACGCCGCGAGCGTGGCGGCCGGGAGCATCTCGATGATGTCGCCGGCGTTCAGCCCCAACACTCCACGGCGCTGCACCGCGAGATCGCCGGCCGCGCCGTGCAGCCACGCGGCCGTCGCGGCCGCCTCGAAGGACGGCACGCCCTGGCCGATCAACGCCGCGAGCGCGCCGGTCAGCGCGTCACCCGCGCCTCCGGTCGCCATGCCCGGATTGCCGGTCGTGGTGACGGCGCGCCGGCCGTCCGGCGCGGCGACCACCGTCGGCGTGCCCTTCAGGAGGACGACGACGTCGCTGGCGCGGGCGAGCTGCTGCGGCAGGTCGAACCGCGCGGCCTCGATGTGCTCGTGCGCCACGCCGGTGAGGACGCGTATCTCGCCGACGTGCGGGGTGACCGTCAGGCTCCGTCCGCGCCGGCCGGTCGGGCGCACGTGCAGGACATCGGCAGGACAGGCGCCGTCGCACTCTGCGGCGAGGGCGTGCAGCCCATCGGCATCGAGCACCACGGGCGCCTCCAGCACGGCGAGCAGTTCCCGGACGAGCAGCAGCGTGGCCAGGTCGCGACCCATCCCGGGTCCGATCGCCACCACGCTGGCGCGGGCGCAGGCCGCGAGGATCTCGGCGAGCGCATCGAGATGCAGCGCGCCCGACGGCGTCTCGGCGACGCCGTGGGTCATCGGCTCCGGCACGAACCCGGCCACGATCGGCTGCACCGAGCGCGGCACGACCATCGTGACGGTGCCCGCGCCCATGCGTACCGCGGCGCGCGCCGCCAGCGCCACGGCGCCGCTCATGTCGCGGGACCCACCGACGATCACGACGCGCCCGGCGTCGCCCTTGTGCGCGGTCGGTGCGCGGCGCGGCAGGGCCGCCCGCACCGCAGCGACATCCATCACGGTGGGCAACGGCTCGCGGGCCACCGCCTGCACCGCCGCATCCGGGATCCCGATGTCGAGCACCTCGACCAGGCCGGCATACGAGCGCCCGGGGTAGAGGACCAGCCCGCGCTTGCCAAGCCCGAGTGTGGCAGTGCACGTCGCGGGTACCGCGTCGCCGGGAATCGCGCCGGTGTCGGCGTCGAGGCCGCTGGGAATGTCGAGGGACACGACGCGCGCCCCGCGCTCGGCCAGCCGCGCCAGCGCCTGCACCGCGCGCTGCGTCGCCCCGCGGGGGGCGCCGTGCGCGCCGGTGCCCAGCAGCGCATCGACGAACAGGTCGGAGGCATCGGCCGACTCGAGGGCGGTGAAGGCGGCGTCGCCCGACAGCAGTGCGCCGCCGGCCGCCGCCAGCGCGTCGCAGTTGATGGCGCACTCCGGCGACATCGCATCGCGCTCGGCCCACGCCAACGCGCGCACGGTGACGCCGGACTGGTGCAGCAGCCGCGCCACCACCATCCCATCGCCGCCGTTGTTGCCGTGGCCGCAGGCCACCCATACCCGCCGCCGCGAGCCGGCGAGTGGCCCGAACCGCCGCTCCAGCAGCGCGGCCACCCCGCGCCCAGCGTTTTCCATGAGTGTCAGCGACGAGATGCCGTGCCCGTGCATGGCACTCTGGTCGATGGCACGCATCATCGCGGCGGTGACCAGGCGCATCGGTCAGCTCGCGAAGGGGGTCGCGCCCGGGGCGTCGCCGGGCTGGGGTTCGCAGAACACCGCGAAGGCCACTGCCGAGATGCGGTCGTGGCTGAGCGAGACGAAGAATCGGTGCGGCCCGAGGCGTTCGCCCAGCGCGTGCGACAACCGCAACAGGGGCCGACCGCCGACCATCATCACCTCGACGTCGACCCAGCGCGGCGCGGGGTCGAGGCGGATGCACTTGGCGAAGGCCTCCTTTGCCGCCCAGCGCACCGCAAGGCTCGCAGCTTCCGAGCCGCGGCGCGACCGGCAATAGGCCTGCTCGCCGTCGGTGAAGATGCGGCGGCGGAA
The DNA here is from genome assembly GCA_046590735.1 of Candidatus Eiseniibacteriota bacterium. Classification (GTDB taxonomy): domain Bacteria; phylum Eisenbacteria; class RBG-16-71-46; order CAZEPH01; family CAZEPH01; genus JBKJUD01. Next base: position 7,680 of record JBKJUD010000236.1, read on the forward strand.
CTGGTCGCCGAACTCATCGAGCGCGTCCTGGATGCGGGCGATCTCGATGGTGTCGACGCCGACGCCGCGGGTGATCATGGCTGGCCCGCTGCCTCCGCGGTCCCGGCGCGGCGCGGCGCCACGGCGCCGTTGAGCTCGTCGACGATGCGCACGACGTCGAGCACATCCTCGGCGTCCCAGTCGGCGCCGCTGGCACCGGTCCCGAAGGTGTCGCCGTAGCGCGCGAACACCGTGCGCATCCCGATCGCCTTCGCGCCGACCATGTCCCGATCGGCCCAGTCGCCCACCATCAGCGCCTCGCTGGCCTCGACGCCCAGCAACTCGAGCGCGCGGCGGAACGGCGCCGGATGCGGCTTGCGCTCGTGGGTGTCGTCGTAGGTGACGACGTGGTCGAAGAAGTTGGCCAGCGTGAGCTGCGACAGCCGCAGCCAGGCTTGCAACCGCGGCGCGTCGGAAACCACGGCGAGCCCGAGGCCGCGCCGCTTCAACTCGAGCAGGGTGAGCTGCACGTGCGGATACAGCACCAGCGCCGCGTCGCGCGCCGCGCGGTAGGCGACGATGCCGGCGGCGAGCAGCTTGTAGTCCACGTGGCCGACCGCCTCGCGCAGGAACTCATCCAAGACGGTCTGGTACTCGATGCCCTGGATCTGGTAGATCGCGTAGAGCCGCTGCTTGGCGACTGCGGCGGGCAGCGTGAGGCCGGCGTCGATCATCCCCGCCACGGCGGCGTCGATCGAGCGGTCCTTCATCTGCATGAAGTCGGTGAGCGTGTTGTCGAGATCGAAGACGACGGCGCGGATCATCGCGGCACTCAGGGCGTGGAGGCGGCGCTACTTGGCCGACGCGCCGACCGGGCGGCCGAGGGAAATCTCACCATTGTCGATGCGCACGTTGAACCCGCACGAAGGGTTGGTGCACACCCAGGCCTTATAGGTGATGGGCGCCCCGTCGCGACCGTAGTCCGACAGGGGAATCAACACGCCATCACGGCACTTGCGACACGCCGGCCATTCCTTCTCCATACGTCCCCCCATCCCATCGAGGCAGCAGGCGCCAGCCGCGCTGGGTGCGCGAGGTGCCTCCATATGCCGGTCGGCCGATTGTGGGCGGGGGCGGGAGGGGTGTCAAGGCGGGGGGGGACGCGGGGGGGAC
>JBKJUD010000269.1:0-5903 GCA_046590735.1 Candidatus Eiseniibacteriota bacterium
CCCCCACTGGAACAGGTATTCGCCGGTGTTCGAAAACACCTGGATCCGATCGTTGCCGGTGTCCGCGACGTAGACCGTGCCGCTCGCGTCCACTTCGATGGCGGCGGGGTAGGAGAACTGGCCCGGCCCGGTGCCGAGCGTCCCCCAGGCGCGGACGAATTGCGGGGGCGTGTCGACCGCGCGAGCGCCGCCGGCCATGCTCCCGAGGGCGACGAGGGCCAGGGTCAGCGCACGCGACACCGTGCGGGAATTGCGTGCCAGGTTCATCGGGTCCTCCTGTTGTCTCACTGTTGCCACCAGACGCAGCGAGCGACGGTAGCGGCAGTCGCCGCATGACGCACGCACACGAAATAGATGCCCGGCGGCACGGGCGCACCGGTGGCGCTTCTGCCGTTCCACTCGAGGGTCTTCGCTCCTGGCTCCGCCGTGATGGGCGGCCAGGCAAACACGCTTGCGCCCCGCACGTCGTGCACGCTGACGAACGCACGGTCGGGGCCGCCGCGGGCGTCCGGGTAGGCCGCGAATCGCACCGTCACCCCGCCGCGATGCGGCAGGAGCACGAGCGGTGCCGCGCGCGGCTCGCGCCCGGCGCCTCGATCGAGATACCTGCCCCGCAGAGGGCGCCGACGTTGAGTTTCGTACGGCATCCACGCACCTCGCCGCCCTCCAGTCCGCGAATCGCGATGCCACTGACCCGGCAGGAATCGACCTCGCAGTCACGCAGGGTGACGGTCGCGCACGGCGCGCCTGTCGACCCGGGCGCGATCTGCACGCCCTCGCGGGACATCCCGCGAATCACCACTCCCTCGCACGTAACGCGACTGCTCCCCTGCAGGTCGATCCCGACTCCCAGCGTATCCCCCGCGCCCTTTCGCAGGGCGCGATTGCTCAGCAGGGTGCCTCCGGTCACGACGACGTCGTGCACCCCGTATCCGCGCAGCATCGCCCCGGCAACCCGGGAAGAATCGTTTCGATAGGTGGAGCTGGATGAGATCGACTGAAGATTCGTTTTCGTGGAGTCCGTCGCACTCCAGCTCAGTTGGGCGCGCATCGTGTGGTCAACGCTCTCGGCGGCTAGGCTACTACCCCCCCCATGCAGTTGATAACAATCGCCGCTGCGACCGCCCAGACGCGCCTTGCGGAGGGAAACACCCGTGCCTGCTCACGTGCCATCCTCTCACCCCCGGATGTTGGCCACTGATTCGTGCTTCGTGACAATAATCCCATCACACGGGCGGACGATGTGTCAATGCCGTTTCGGAGGCTTCCCGGCGCTCGCACGCCATTCGTGAAGTCCCGGACGCGGTCCTTGAGATCGACCGGGCCGCTTCGTACTATCCTCCCGCAGACATCCAACTCGCGGGCCGTGTCTCCTCCGCACGAGACCGGCAACCCGCAGACCGCGCGCCACAGGGGGTACATGGGAAGTCCGTCCACGGCGCCGGGAGATGGCGCCACCGCCGACCGCTTCGCCATCGTCGCCACCGCCGGCCACATCGACCACGGCAAGACCGCGCTGGTGCGCCGGCTCACCGGCGTCGACACCGACCGGCTGCCCGAGGAGAAGTCGCGCGGCATCTCGATCGACCTGGGGTTCGCGTCGCTGCCGCTGCCGTCGGGTCTGCTGCTCGGCATCGTCGACGTGCCCGGGCACGAGCGCTTCATCAAGAACATGCTGGCCGGTGTCGGCGGCATCGACGTTGTCGTGCTGGTCATCGCGGCCGACGAAGGCGTGATGCCGCAGACGCGCGAGCATCTCGACATCGTCACGCTGCTCGGCGTCGAGCGCGGCGTCGTGGCGCTGACCAAGAGCGACCTGGTCGATGCCGAATGGCTCGCGATGATGCAGGAAGACGTGCGCACGGCGCTGCGCGGCAGCGCGCTCGCTGCCGCGCCGATTCTGCCGGTGAGCAGCACGACCGGCGCCGGCGTCCCCGCGTTGCTCGCCGCGATCGAGGCCGCGGCCCGCGAGGCGGCGCCGCGGTCGCTGACCGCGCCGGCACGGCTGCCGGTGGATCGCGCGTTCATCGTCGAGGGCTTCGGCACCGTGGTCACCGGCACGTTGTGGCGCGGCGTGCTGCGGGTGGGTGACACCGTCGACGTGCAGCCGGGCGATCGCGCCGCGCGGGTGCGTTCGCTGGAGGTGCACGGGCGCAGCGTGCCGGAGGCGCGCGCCGGCCAGCGCACCGCGGTGGCGCTGCACGGGCTCGCGCGCGACGAAGTGCAGCGCGGCGACTGGGTCACGGCGCCCGGCAGCGTGCACGGCTCGCGGTTGCTCGACGCGCGGCTGCGGCTGTTGCCCGGCGCGCCGGCGCTCAAGAGCGGCACGCGGGTGCGGGTGTACATCGGCGCGTCCGAGGTGCTGGGGCGCATCGTGTTTCTCGAGGCCCCGCCGCCGCCACGCGCGGCGGCGCAGTCGCGCGGGCGCGTGGCGGCGGCCGGCTCGCGCCTCGCGCCCGGCAGCACCGCGCTCGTGCAGTTGCGTCTCGAGGAACCGATTGCAGCCGATCGTGGCGACCTGTTCGTCGCGCGCAGCTATTCGCCGCTGGTGACGCTCGGCGGCGGCACCGTGCTCGACCCGGCGCCCGAGCGGCATCGCGGCAAGGACGCGGCGTTGGTCGAACGCCTGCACATCGCCGAGACCGGTTCGCCCGCCGACCGGCTGCTCGACGCGTTGCGCGCCGCCGGCGCGACCCCGGTGGCGCCTGACGCGCTCGCCCGCACGCTCGGCGCCACGCGCCCGGAGACCGACGCACTGCTCGCCGAGGTCATCGCCGCCGGCCAGGCGCGAAAGTTGGGCGCGAACGTCGTCCACGCCGAGGCACTCGCAGCCGCCGGCCTGCGCCTGCTCGACACGCTGCGCGATTACCAGCGGCAGTTCCGCCTGCGCTGGGGGATGGCGAAGGGCGAGGCGAAGAGCCGGCTCGCCCGCGAGATGTCGCCGGCCGTGTTCGACGCGGTGCTCGCCGAGGCGCTCGGCGGCGGCGCGGTGCGCCAGCGCGAGGACCGCCTGCGCGCCGGCGACGACGCGCTGGAGCTGACGCCGCGCGACACCGCGCTGCTCGAGGCGGTGCGCGCCGCGCTGCGCGCGACGCCGTTCGCGCCGCCCGGCGCGGCGGACGTGGCGACCCAGGCCGCCGAAACCGCGCAGGGCAGCGCCGAGGACGCGCGCGAACTCCTCGCCTATCTCACCTTCACCGGCGAGGCCACGCGCATCACCAGCGAGTTCACCTACGCGACCACCGCCCTCACCGACATCGGCGCCCGCATCCGCGCCCACTTCGCGACACGCGAAGAGCTGGTGGTTGGCGACTTCAAGGACCTGCTCGGCATCAGCCGCAAGCACGCGATGCCGCTGCTCGAACATCTCGATCGCGCCGGCCTCACCGCGCGCCGCGGCGACGTCCGCGTCGCGGGCCGCGCGCTGACCGCCGCGACCGCCACCCCGGGAGACACGAGCGCGTGAGAGTCCTCAGCGTCAACGTTGCCACCCCGCGCACGTACTCGAGCCGCGGACACGAAACCCTCACCGGCATCTACAAGTCCCCGGTCGAGGACGCGCGCCACTTCGACTTCAGGGCAGTCGAGGGCGACCTCGTCGCCGATCTCTCCGTCCACGGCGGAACCCACAAAGCCGCCTACCTCTATCCCGGCGAACATTACGCCTACTGGCGCGAGCGGCTGCCCGGCCAGGACTTGGCTCACGGCTACTTCGGCGAGAACCTCACCACCGAGGGCCTGACCGAGGAGACGGTGTGCATCGGCGATCGCCTTACCCTCGGCGAGGCCGAGTTCATCGCCAGCGAACCCCGCTTCCCCTGCGCGACGCTCGCGGCGCGCGTCGGCGACCCCGCCTTCGCGAAGCGCTTCACCGACAGCGGACGCAGCGGCATCTACCTGTTCGTCGCGCGCCCCGGCCGCATCCAGGCCGGCGATGCCATCGTCCGCGGCGCCCGCGATCCGCGCGCGGTGCCGGTGGCGGAGTTCGTGCGCGTCTACGCCCACGCCAAGGCCGCGCACCACGACGACCGCGACATCGACATCGTCCGGCGGCTCCTGCAAACCGAGATCCTGGGCGCGCAGTGGCGCGAACGCTTCACCCAGCGTCTCGCCGACCTCACCGGAGGCACCGCATGAAGCTGCTGCGACTGGACCACGTGCAACTGGCGATGCCGCCCGGAGGCGAGACCGAGGCGCGCAACTTCTACGTCGGCGTCCTGCGCATGCGCGAGCTGCCGCGCCCCGAGGTCCTGGCCAGCCGCCCCGGTTGCTGGTTCGGCGCCGGCGAGGTGCAGCTGCACCTGGGCGTCGACCCCGACTTCCGCCCGGCGCGCAAGGCGCACCCGGCACTGGTCGTGCAGGACCTCGCCGGCTACACCGAGCGCTGCTCGCAGGGCGGGTTCCCGGTCACCGGCGACGTCCCGATCGGACCGTATGTCAGGGCGTTCGTCTTCGACCCCTTCGGCAACCGCATCGAGTTGATGGAGGCCGCGCCCGAGGCCGATGGCGCCACCGGGTTCGCCTAGTCGGTCCGCGCGGCCCGTCCCCGGCGCCTGGACGGTTGAGCGGCGCGTGCCACTGCGTTATACTCGACCGTGAACCACGCCACCACCCGCGATCCCCTCGCGCCCGACATGAGGACTCCATGCCCTCATCCTGGGGAGGATTCATGCGTACCGATTCCATCATCCGACGGCTCCGCGTGTGCAGTGTCCACGCAGTCTTCGCTGCGGCCGTCGCCCTCGTGAGCGGCGTCACCGCGGTGCAGCCGGCCACCGCGTCGCCCGCCGTCTCGAGCTTCCTGCACGCCGATGGCAGCGTGGATCTCGACGCTCTCCGGGCCAGCGGCTACGAGGGCGCGCTCGACCTGCACGGCCTCGCCGCCCGCCTCGACGGCGACGGCGCCCCCCTCGTCACCGCGCGCGGCGCCGACGACGGCGCCACCGACATTCCGGCTGACAACTATGCCGGCATCTTCGACACCCCGGGCACCAATGGCCAGGTGCTCTCGATGACCGTGTGGAACGGCGACCTCATCGTCGGCGGGTTCTTCTCACAGGTAGGCTCGAAGGCGGTGAACAACATCGCGCGGTGGGACGGCTTCCACTGGTACGCGCTGGGCACCGGGCTGGGCGGCGGCTATACCTTCGGCGCGGGGCCGGCGGCGATGACGACGTACAACGGCAAGCTGGTGGTGAGCGGATTCTTCACCACTGCGGGCGGCGCGCCGGCCAACTACATCGCGCAGTGGGACGGCAGCACGTGGTCGTCGATGGCCGGCGGCATGACCGGCGGCGCGTTCACCTACGTCCGCGCGCTGGCGGTGTACCACAACCTGCTCTACGCCGCGGGGCTCTACACCGCCGCGGGCGGCGTGCCGGCGAGCAACATCGCCGCGTGGGACGGCGTGTCGTGGTCGACGCTGGGGGCCGGCGTCAACGACACGGTCTACGTCGAGACAGTGTGGCACGACCAGTTGATCGTCGCGGGCCAGTTCACGCAGGCCGGCGGCGCGCCCGCGAACCGCATCGCCGCGTGGGACGGCGCCGCGTGGACGACGCTCGGCGCCGGCACCAGTTCCGGCATCATCACCCTCCTCCCAACCGCGGACTCGCTGCTTGCCGGCGGTTTCTTCACGCAGGCCGGCGGCGCCTCCGCCAGTCACGTCGCCTCGTGGAACGGCACGACATGGTCGACCCTGGGCGCGGGATTCGACCAGAACGTCAATTCGCTCGCGCTCTACAACGGCCAGGTCTGGGCGGGCGGCGTGTTCACGCTGACCGGCGCGACGGCGATGCCGTTCGTCGCGCGCTGGACCGGCGCGGCATGGGTGTCCGATGCCGGCGGTCCGAACAGCACGGTAACCGCGCTGCAGGTGTACGGCGGCCGCATGTGGGCGGGCG
>JBKJUD010000299.1:0-5080 GCA_046590735.1 Candidatus Eiseniibacteriota bacterium
CCGGCCGCCGGCAAGACCGGCACCACCAACGACGAAGTCGACGCCTGGTTCGCGGGCTACACGCCGAGCCTGGTCACCGCGGTGTGGGTGGGCGCGGACCGCGGCGGCGAACTGGGCCTCACCGGCGCGCAGGCCGCGTTGCCCATCTGGGCGCGCTTCATGTGGACGGTGACCCGCGGACGCCCGGTGGAGGACTTCGTGGCGCCGGCCGGGGTGGTCACGGTGTCCATCGACGCCGACAGCGGCTTGCTGGCACGCGCCGACTGCTACAATGTCGTCCGCGAGGCATTCGTCGCCGGCACCGAGCCGAAGACCTACTGCGACCGCAACCACGAACGCCAGTTCTTCCCCGAGAGCTTCGGCGACTCGACCGGCGCCGACGGCGACAGCACTCTGTTCCAGGACGGACCCGCCGACACGCCGCCGCTCGGGAGCGAGGGCCCGAAACATTCGCCGGCGCCCGCCCCGGGCGCCGGCCCCCAGCCGCAAGGAGAGCCGCACCGTGACCCGACGCCGTAGCGAGACACTCGACGACTTCTATCATTACTATCCGACCGTGGTGGCGGTGATCACCGTGCGCGCCGGCGACGAACTCAACGCGATGCCGGCCGCGTGGCACTCGCCGGTGGCGCGCATCCCGCCGCTGTACGGCGTGGCGATCGCGCCGAAGCGCCACACGCACGGGCTGATCCAGCAGGCCAAGGCGTTCGCGGTGAACTTCCTGCCGCTCGAAAAGGTGGAACTGATCTCGTCGCTGGGCAGCTCCAGCGGCCGCGATGGCGCCAAGGCGACGGATCCCGCGCTGTGGCTCGAGGACAAAGTGGTGCCCGGCGCGCCGGTGCTCGCCGACGCCTACGCGGCGTACCAGTGCGTGCTCGAGGCGTGCCAGAGTTTCGGTGACCACGACTGGGTCGTCGGGCGCATCGTCGCGGTGCACACCATCGAGGAAGCGTTCGATGTCGATGGCGTCATCACCATGAACGGCCACACGCCGGCGCTCTACATCGGCAAGTATCAGTTCGTCGCGCCGTCGCGGCCGGCGGCCCCGGCGGCGGGGAAGGAATAGCCCGATGCGCCATGCGTTCCGTGCCGTGCTGTCACTCGCCACGCTGCTCGCGCTGGCCCCCGCCGCGCACGCCGCCGCCGATCCCTCGACCGTCGCCGGGGTGCCGCCGAACCTGCGCGGGCGGCCGCTCACGATGATCTCGCCGGCGATCGCGGTGCAGGCGTGCAAGGCCGTCGACTCGACGCAGATGCTCGCGGACATCGCCGCGCTGGCCGCCTGCGGCACGCGGCACACGCTGTCCGATACCACCTCGTCGACGCGCGGCATCGGCGCGGCGCGGCGCTACATCTACCGGCGCATGCAGGACGCCGCGCGCACCAGCGGCGGCCGCATGACCGTCGCCTACCAGCCCTTCGACGTGGACGTCCCGCTGCGCAAGGGCAGCGCGGTGCGGCCACACGCGCGGCTGGTGAACGTGGTGGCGACCCTGCGCGGCAGCGATCCGTCGTGCAAGCGGGTGTACGTCATCGGCGGCCACTACGACTCGCGCGGCACGGACCTCGCCGACTCCACCGGCGCGGCCCCGGGCGCCGACGACGATGCCTCCGGCGTGTCGGTCGTGCTCGAGGCGTGCCGGCGGCTCGCCACCGTGCGGGTGCCGGCGACGATCGTGTGCGTCGCCTTCGCCGGCGAGGAGCAGGGGTTGCTCGGCAGCGACCACTTCGCGAAGGAGGCCGCGCGCCAGGGCTGGAAGATCGATGGCATGTGGGCGAACGACATCGTCGGCGCCACCCACAGCCCGCGCGGGGTCGCCGACTCCACGCACATCCGATTGTTCTCCGCCGAGCCGGCCACCTCGCCCTCGCGAGAGCTGGCGCGCTACACGCTGCGCGCGTCGGCGGGTCTGGCCAAGGAAGTCGGCATTCGCCTGGTCGCGCGGCCGGACCGCGCCGGGCGCGGGTCGGATCATCTCTCGTTCAACGCCCAGGGCTACGCGGCGGTGCGCTTCTGCGAAGCCATCGAGGACTACCGCCACCAGCACCAGACGCCGCGCGTCGAGAACGGCGACCGCTACGGCGACGAGCTGGAGTACATCAACCCGGGCTACCTGGCCGCGGTCGCGCGCATGAACATCGGCACCGTGGTCGACCTGGCCAGCGCCGCGGCGCCGGTGGACAGCTGCGTGGTGCGCGGCATCGTCGAACCCGACGTGCACGTCACCTGGTGGGCGCCGCCCGATCCGACGCGCCAGGGCTTCAAGGTGCTCCGCCGCTCGACCACCGCGTCCACGTGGCAGGAAGAATTCTGGGTGGGCGAGCGCATGGAGATCACCATCCCCGGCGTTACCGTCGACGACAACGACTGGGGCGTGGTGGCGGTGGGCAAGGATTCCGAGAGCCACGCGGTGCCCTGCCGCCTCGTGCGCTAGCTAGTCCCCGGAGGACGAGGACAACAACTGGATGGTGTGATCGAGATCGGCGGTGAGCCCGTCGGGATTCTCCACCTGCACGCTCGCGTCGCCGGCGCGGCGCAGCGGCACGATCGCGGTGAGCAGCGAGGACGTGACGAAGTGGACGTCGGTGGACAGCATGCCACCGATGCGCACCCGGGTGCCGGGCGTGAAGCCGGTGCCGCGGATGGTCAGCGGCCGCAGGATGCCCACGGTGTCGGGCAGCACGTCCTGGATCGTGGGCGGCGGCGCGTCGGTGAACACCAGGGCGCCGCGCAGCCAGCCGGCCAGTCCGCTCGCATGTTCGACGCGCGCGTCGACGTTGGCCGCAGCGTGGGCGGGCGCGGTGAAGGTGAGATGCTTCGCGTCGACGATGGTCACGTCGCGCGCTTCCGTGCCGCCGACGAACACGCGAGTGCCGGGCGTGAAGCGCTCGCCGGTGGCGGTCAACGTCGCGCCGCCCACAGTGCGGACGCCGCGTGGGGCGATCTCGGTGAGGTGCGGGCCATCGGCGGGCGAGGGCAGGCCGGCGCCGTTGACGCGCAGCGGGCCCACCGTCACCACCGGGTCCGCCTCGCTGGCATCGTCGAGCAACTTCACGTCGGTCAGCGCGAAGGACGCGGCGCGGGTGCCGAGCGCGGTCGCGTCGAACACAATTTCCGAGAGCGCGCCGGAGTGACAGGTGGTGTCGGCTTCGTCGGAGGCGAAGGCGATGCCCCACGCGTTCGGCAGGTTCGCCTCGGGGACCTGGATGGAGTGGCCGCGCATCAGGTACTGGCCGCACTCCTCGCCGCTGGAGTGCTTCTCGCCGAGCACGCTGAGCAGCGAGTCGCCGCCCTCGGCGTGCCAGCGCACGGTATACTCCGCACCCTTGAGCCGCCGCGCGCCGTCGAGCCAGACGTACAGGCGCAGGATCCCGGGCTTGACCGTCCGCAGTGAGGTGGTGAGGCTGTCGGGGCTGAAGGATAGCTGGGCGCGCGCGCCGACGTTGGCGCCAGCGTGGGCGCCGCTGGCTGCGGCGAGTCCGCTCGCCAGGATCGCGGCGGCCGAGAGGGTGCGGACGAACGGGCGAGGGCGCGGCACGACGGCGAACGACTGCGACATCAGGCATCCTCGGGTGAGTGTGTGCATCGGGTCCGGGGGGGGGACCGCAGGCGGTGCGGCAGGCAGGTGTGATGAGCAGCCTCCATGCTAGAGGCCTGCGGGCGATAGTGTCAAGGAACGCCCCGGTGACGGGAAAGGGCGAGGGGGAAGATGCGCGAGTACCTGAAGCGCCGCGAGATCGGCGAACTCTGCTGTGTCGGACTCGACGACGGGCTGACGCCGGCCGCCGCCGAGATGCTGCGCCGCGTGCGGCCCAGCGGCGTGATTGTCTTCCGCCGCGACGCACCCGACGCCGCGGCGATGCGCGCGCTGTGCGAGGCGATCTGGGACGTCCTCGAGCCCGAGGGCATTCAGCCGCTCATCGCCTCCGATGACGAGGGCGGGTTCGTCACGCAGGTCGGTGCGCCGTTCGCGGCGTTGCCGGCGCCGTTGGCCGTGGCGCGCGGCGCGTCGGTCGAGGAGGCCGAGACGATCGGCGGCGTGCTCGGCGCGCGGCTGGCGGCGGTGGGGATCAGCGTCAACTTCGCGCCGTCGCTCGATGTCAACAGCGAGCCGGCGAATCCCGTCATCGGCTCGCGCGCCTACGGCGAGACCGCGGCCTTGGTGAGCGCGTACGGCCTGGCCACCGCGCGCGGGCTGGAATCCGCCGGCATCGCGTGGTGCGCGAAACACTTTCCCGGACACGGCGCGACGCATCTCGATTCGCATGTCGCCAGCCCGCGTGTGCGGCGCGAACGCGCGTCGCTCGAGGAGATCGACCTGCCGCCGTTTCGCGCCGCGATCGCCGCGGGCGCGCCGCTGCTGATGACCGCGCACGTGCTGTACGACGCGTTCGACACAGCGGTGCCGGCGACGTTCTCGCCACGCATCGTGCGCGATGTCTTGCGCGGCACGCTGGGGTACGAGGGCGTGATCTGTACCGACGATCTCGACATGGCGGGCGCCACCGCGCTCGGCCAGCCCGGCGAGCTCGCCGTGCGCGCGCTGCAGGCCGGCTGCGACTGGTTATTGTTCGCGCGGCAGGGCGCGGACGCCGAGCCGGCGGTAGCCGGCGTGCTGGCCGCGCTCGGCAGCGAGGCGCTCGACGATGCCGCCGTGTCGAGCCTCACACGGCTGCGCGCGCTACGCGAGCGCTACGCTCCGGCCGTCGGCGACGGTGGACGACGCCTGGCAGCGCGAACAGGCGACGACCCCGATGATGCAGCGCGTCGCCACCCAGGCACTGCGCTGGAGCGGCGCGCCGTTCGCGCCGCGCGCCGGCGAGGTGCTGGTGGTGGAGTCCGGCGAGGAGATCCTGCTCGCGTCGCTGCTGCGGCTGGCCGGGTGCACGGCGCATTCGGTGCGCGCGGAGGATGTCGCGCTGCGGCTCGGCCCCACGACCGGCGCGCTGGTGATCACCGCTGCCGAACGCGCGCGCATCCCCGAGGCGTCGTGCGACGCGCTCGCCGCCGGCCTCACGGCCGGCGTCCCGACGCTGCTCGCGCCGCTGCGCACGCCGTACCTGGGCGACGCGTTCACCG
>JBKJUD010000370.1:0-6748 GCA_046590735.1 Candidatus Eiseniibacteriota bacterium
GTCACCGCGGTGAGCTGCTGCTCTTCCTCGAAACTGCGGGGGGTCAGCTCGCCGCGATCGATGCGACGGCGATTCTCGCGCAGGCGTTCGACCTGCTGCTTCCATCCGCGCTGGGTGGTGAACGCGGAGGGATCGCGGGCGATGGTGGCGAAGTAGGCGTCCGGAAGGCGACCGCCGTCCGCGGGGGACATGGGGGCAGCGCCGGCGCGTGGCGCCGGCAGGGCAGTGAGGGCGGCGAGGCCCAGGAGAAGGAACGGGCGGCGAACAGCAGACTGCAGGGACATGGTACCTCCGCGTCGCGAGAAGGCCGCGGCGGGGGAACAACGCCCACGGGCACTCATCGGACCAACGTCGGGGAGCGGCCAAGCGAGGGAACGCGATGAGGGGCGTTCCCGAGGGCAGATCGGCGGGGAGCAGCGACGGGGCGCCGGAAGGCAGGTCAGGCGGGCGGGCAGGGCGGCAGCGTCGTCCCGACCATCGACCTGAGGGGCGGAGGTTGTCAATTGCCAAGTCGGCCGGTGGGCCGAGAGTCGCATCCGGCGACGGAATCCGGCCCGCGGCGCCGTTCGCTCAGCTCATGCCTGCGGTCGCGATTGGATCTCGCCGCCCGATCCGGGGCTCCACAGACTTGTCCGATGCACGCCACCCCATCGACGCGCACCTCCCCGCGCCTGCTCGCCGTCGTCGCCGCCTTCGCCGCCGTCTATCTGGTATGGGGCTCGACCTATCTGGTCATCCGCATCGGGCTGGACTCACTGCCGCCGTTCGTGATGGCAGGCGTGCGCTTCCTCACCGCCGGCGCTGCGCTGTTCGCGTGGGCGCGGATCAGCGGCGCGCCGTGGCCGCGGACGATCGAGTGGCGCAGCGCGGCCCTGGTCGGCGTGCCGATGCTGTGCTGCTCGCACGGCGCGGTGGTGTGGTCGGAAACCCGTGTGGCGTCGTCGCTGGTGGCGGTGATCATCGGCGTGGTGCCGCTGTGGATGGCGCTGTTCGAGTGGGTGTTCGTGACCCGGCGGCGGCCGTCGTGGCAGGTGTTCGTGGGACTCGCATGCGGGTTCGTCGGCGTGGCGTGGCTGATGAGCCCGTCGACGCTGATGGCCGGCGAGCCGGTGAATCTCGCAGGCGCGGCGGCCGTGGTGTTCGGCAGCGCCGGCTGGGCGGCGGGATCGCTCTACGCGCGGCGCGCGACGCTCCCGCGCTCGGCGGCGATGGGCACGGCGATGGAGATGCTGGCCGGAGGCGCCGGGCTCGCGCTGATGGCGACTGTCGCCGGCGAGTGGCCACGCGTGCACGTGGCGGAGGTCACCACGGCCTCGTGGCTCGCCCTGGGCTATCTCATCGTGTTCGGCTCGCTGCTCGCGTTCAGCGCGTACATCTGGCTGCTGCGCCACGTGGGCGCGGGACGCGCCGCCACCTACGCCTACGTGAACCCGGTGGTCGCGGTGTTCCTCGGCTGGGCGTTCGGGCACGAGGTGCTGGGGCCCCGCCACTGGGTCGCCAGCGCGCTGGTGATCGTGGCGGTGGTGGTGATCACCACGGCTCGGCGCGCGCCGGCGCCGGCCGTGATCGCGGAGGCCGCGGCGTGAGTCAGCAGTGGACACGCGGCGGTTACGCCGCTGCGCGGTCCACGGCACCGTCACCGGCCGCGCCCCGGAATCGGCTGGCAGTGCGGGAGGGCGGGCGCGTCGCTCGGCAAGGCAGGCCGGGCCTTGGCGAGCGCGGCGCGATCAGGCACTCTGCGTGGGTCGAGAAGATCGGCGGACGGGACAGTGACCGATCTCGGCATCCCGTGATTGTGCAGGGTGCCTTGCACGACGACAAGCGACGGGCCGTGCAATCGCCCGATACAAGCAGATCTCCGGAGATGTCCCACCATGCCCGACAAGGCCCCTCCCACCTACTGGGACTACCTCGCGCTCGACCGCCTGCTGCACCTGCAGAACGGCCTCGACGCGGACGACAGCGCGCTGCTCTCCGACGAGCTGCACTTCATCGTCGTGCACCAGGTGTTCGAGCTGTGGTTCAAGCTGGTGCTCTCGGAAGTGCGGCACGCGCGCAACCGCCTCGGCGAGCCCACGGTGCCCGAGGAGACGGTGCCCGCGGTGGTGCATCACCTGCGCCGGGTCAACACCATCTTCGAGCTGGCCATCCAGCAGTTCCGGGTGATGGAGACGCTTACGCCGCAGGACTTCCTCGCCTTCCGCGACAAGCTGGTGCCGGCGAGCGGCTTCCAGTCGTACCAGATGCGCGAGATCGAGCTGGTGCTGGGCCTCAGCGACGCCCAGCGGCAGACCGAGGGCGGCGGCGACCCGCTGGAGCCGATCCGGCGCCTGTCCACGCAATCGCCCGGCGGCGGCGCGGCGTGGGCGGCGATCGAGCGCGCACGCTCCGAGCCGAGCCTGCGCGCGACGCTGCACGCATGGCTGTACCGCACGCCCATCGACGGCTCGCATCCCGGCGACGCCGGCGACGACGCGGTGGTCGACGAGTTCCTCACCCAATACCTCGCCGCGCAGGCCGCGCTGCACGCACGGCAAGCGGGTCAGTTCGGCGCCGGCCAGGGCGTGGGCGCGGCAGAAATCGCCCATCGCTTGCAACAGGCCGAGGAGGGCACGCGGCAGTTCCTGTTCGCGCTCGATGTGGACGAGGACATCCGACGCCCCACCCGCCGCACCCGCGCCGGGCTGTTGTTCATCGAGAGCTACCGCGAGTTGCCGCTGCTGGCCTGGCCGCGCCTGCTGATCGACACCATCGTCGAGCTGGAGGAGCAGATGGTGCTGTGGCGCACGCGGCACGCGCGCATGGTGGAGCGGACGATCGGGCGGCGCATGGGCACCGGCGGCTCCAGCGGCGTCGATTACCTCGACGCCACCGCGCGGTACCGCATCTTCACCGAGTTGTGGGAGGTGCGCACGGTGCTGCTGCCGCGCGAGGCGCTGCCACCGCTGCGGCATGCGCACGTCTATGGATTCGCCCGCACGCCGTAGCCGGCGCGGCGTACGACGCAGGGGGAATCGCGCATGACATGGGTGCGCAAGGCGCCGGGCGGCGCGGGGGCGGAGATCGTCACCTCGCACTCGCTCACCGCCGAGGCGCAGCGGGCGCACCTCGCGCTCTATCGCAGCATCATGTTCGGCGAGTCGCCCCTCACCCGCGCCGCGCGCGAGGCGATCGCGATCACCGTCTCCGCGGCGAACGACTGCCATTGCTGAGTGGTCCACCACTGCCCGAGCTTCCCTGAGCCCGGCCGTGCGCGCCGCGCCTCCGCAGATGACAGAACCAAGCAGCACGTCCCGTCCTCATACCCTGTAGGGGAGCGGATCGCGCGGCATTGCCTGACGTCTCCCCGACCGACACACGCACGATGGGAGGCGGCTCATGCAGAACACATTGGATCGGGCGATGGTCGCGGGGATGGTCGCAACGGCCGGGCTGTCGCTGGCGACGCTGGCGGCGCCGCTGCTGGGCTTGCCGCGTGTGAATGTCGCGTGGATGCTGGCGGATTGGCTCGGCGGCCCGCTGTTGCTGGGGTGGGCGATGCAGTTCCTCATCGGCACGACGCTGGGCGTGATCTACGCCGCACTCTTTGCCGCGCACCTGCACGGCCCCGGTCCGCTGCGGGGCGCGTTGTTCAGCCTGCTGCCGTGGGCCGCCGCGCAGTTCGCGGTGCTCCCGGTCATGGGCATGGGTCTCTACCCCGCTTCCACCGGGACCGCCGGCACGACTCTCCTGGGCCTTCTCGTCTTCGGGGCGATCGTCGGCACCATCTGCCCGGCAGCGCGCCACGACCACTCGCGCGTGCAGCGCATCCCGGCGCGGATAGCCGCCCGCAGCGCCCACCGGCTGCGCGAAACCATTATCTCCCCCCGCTGACCGTCCCCGGATTTCCCGCAAGGAAATGCAACACACGCCAGTCCTCCGTCTCTGATTACGCGCACGATCGGGCAGATCGCGCTGCGGCGCGTGAAGCCTTCGCGGCGACATCATCAGCCAAGGAGAAAATCGTCATGCAGAATCATCCGAGTCGCGCGGTGTTCGCCGGCATCGTCGCCACTGCTGTCATGTCGCTGTTGATGGTGATGGCGCCGATGATGGGGCTGCCGCGCATGAGTCTCCCGGGCATGATCGCCACCTGGACGGGTGTCCCGATCGTGCTCGGCTGGGTCATCCACTTCGGTGTCGGCAGCGTGCTGGCGGTCCTCTACGCCGGGCTGTTCGCGGCGCACCTGCACGGGCCTGGACCGGTGCGCGGAATGCTCTACGCGCTGCTGCCGTGGATCGTCGCGGGCGTCGTCGTCATGCCGATGATGGGAATCGGCGTCTTCGGCGGGTCGACGGGAATGGCCATCGGCAGCCTGATCGGCCATCTGGTCTACGGGCTCGTGCTCGGCGGCATCTACCCGGCGCCGCGTCACGCAACGGCGATGCCGCGCCACGTGCGCGCGTAGGGTCTCGCGATCACGCTTCCACGAGAAGGACTCGCCCGCCGGCGGGTCCTTCTTGCGTGCAGGCTCAGGTTGGTTCGCTGACGCAGACCTCGACGGCGGTGGGAGGCGATCGATGGGTCCCCGCTAGGGATGCGTCAGCGCATGCGGGTTCGTTCCGTCGAGGTTCACCACCCACAGCGTGAAGGTGTCGCTGTCGTCGTTGTAGCCCGAGTAGACGATCTGCTGCCCAGTGGGCGACCACGACGGCGACAGTGCGGTGGTCTCGCGCGTTCCCCCATTGACCACGAGCCGCTGGTTCCGGCCGTCGTGATCCATCACCCAGATGCCGGAGAGCGGGTTGGTGTCGCCGGCCTCCGCCCGCGCCCAGGCGATCATGCGGCCGTCCGGCGACCACGTGCAGTCGCGGTTGATCAGCGCGCCCGAGGTGAGCAGCGTCACCGTGGTGTCGCGCAGGCGCAGCAGCCAGATTTCCTCGGCGCCCTCGATGACGTGCGACATGAAGGCGATGGTGGTCTCCGCTGGCGACCACGCGAGCATGTGGACATCCGGCAGGTAGGCGTCGTTCGCGCTGAGGATCTGCCGCGCGACGGGGATCGTGTCGCCGATCACCCAGATGCCGTTGAGCGGATCGCCGGTCGCGTTCGAGCCCAGGCCGAAGGCGACGCGCGTCCACGCCGGGTCGTGCACGGGGTAGCGGCCGTTGAGGGTGACGCCGCTGGTATCGCCGGTGGCCATCACCCGCGTGTAGAACCGGCCGGCGCGCAGGTAGCTGAGACGCAGGCCATCGGGCGACCACGCGGGCAGCACGCCGTCGGCCACCTTGATCTTCGCACCGGAGGCGACGTCGACCGTCCAGATCTCCTTCGAAAGGTGGGTGAAGGCGATGGTGCGGCCGTCGGGCGACCACGCCGGATAGGTGTCGAGCACCATCGGATCGATCGGCGGCCGGGTGGACGACTTGCAGCCGGCCAGCGCCAGCAGGACGAGCAGCGCGCCGCCTGTTGCCCAGCGGGCGCTGCGGGAAGCGCGAATCGCGAGCATCGGGATCCTCGGGTACGGTCAGTGCTCGTGGCGATGATGCGCGTCGCTCACGTGCGGATGGTGGTGCTCGAATGCGTCGTGGACGTGCGGGTGCGCGTGCGGCGCCTCGTCCGGCGTGCCGGCGTCCGGCCCGTCGTGCGTGTGCCGATGGTGCGCATCATGCACGTGCAGATGGTCATGTTCCAGTGGTTCGTGGAGGTGCGTGTGCGCGTGGTGATCGCTGGCCAGGAGCGCCACGCCCGCCGCCATCGCGGCGCCGGCCAGCAGTTCCACCACACCTAGCCGGTCGCCCAGCACCGGCACGGCGAGCAGCGCGCCGGCGAAGGGCGCGGAGGCGAAGATCGCGCCCTGCCGCGCCGCGCCGATCGCCCGCAACGCGCGCAGGTACAGGATGATGCTCAGCCCGTAGCTCACGAACCCCAGCGCCAGCGCCCACGGCACGAGGCCCGCGCGCGGCGGCGCCTCGTGCGCCACAAGCGCGATGACGCCCGAGAGCATCGCCGCGCCGAGGGTCTTCAGCCGCACCATCTGCCAGGGATCGCGCAGCGCGAGCTTGAGCATCAGGTTGCTGTCGATCGCCCACGCCACGCACGCCCCCGCGATCAGCAGCCCGCCGACGACGCTGTTGCCGTGCGCGGCGACCAGCACGTCGCCGCTGCGCATCCCGCTCGCGGTGCCCAGCGCCACCGCGCCGGCGAGGATGACCGCGGCGCCGCCGAGTGCGCGCAGGCCCAGGTGCTCGCGGAAGATCAGCACGGCGATGCCGATGGTGAAGGGCGCCTCGAGATTGAGCAGCAGCGACCCGGTCAGGCCACTGACCTGCTCGAGCCCGAGCATCAGCAGCATCGGCCCGATGACGCCACCGGCCAGCGTCGTCACCGCCAGTCTCGGCCAGTCGCTACGCTGCAGCGGCGTCTCGCCGCCGGCCAGGCGCGGCCGGCCGCGGCGCGCCGCCCACGCGCCGGCCGCCACCACGTGCAGCCCCACCGTCGCCCCCGCGTACAGCAGCGCGGCCAGCGCGATCGGGCCGACGTGCGGTAGCAGCAGCTTCGCCAGCGGCGCGCTCGCCCCGAACGTCAGCGCGGAGGCCAGCCCGAACGCCATCCCGCCGAGGTGCGTGCGCCGCGGCGCCGCGTGCGCCGACGGATCCGGATTCACGCGCGCTCCTCCGGCGGCTTGATGCCGCGGAACGCGCGCCACAGCAGCACATCGTACACGATCTTCATCGACGCGCCGGTATACAGCGGCACCGCGAAGGC
>JBKJUD010000120.1:0-4069 GCA_046590735.1 Candidatus Eiseniibacteriota bacterium
CCGCGAGCCTCGATGGGAGCATCGCGGCGCCCTCGGGCGACGCGCGCTGGATCACGTCGCTGCACGCGCGGCGCTACGGCCACCGGCTGCGCGCGGCGAGCGACGCCATCCTGGTGGGCATCGGCACCATCCTCGCGGACGATTCGCTGCTCACCGTGCGGCACACCCGCGGCCGGCACCCGCTGCGCGTGGTGATGGACTCGCAGCTGCGCATGCCGGATGGCGCGCAGGTCCTCCGGGACGACGCCGCGACGGTGATCTTCACGACCGCGGAGGCCAGCCAGGCGCGGCTCGCCGAGCTGCGCGGCGCCGGCCACGACGTCGTGGTCGCCCGCACCGACAGCGAGGGCCGCGTCGACCCGGTCTCGGTCCTGGAACACCTCGGCCAGCGCGACATCCGCTCGGTGTTGCTCGAGGGCGGTCGCGGTATCTACACCGCCTTCCTGCGCGCCGGGCTGGTCGATCGCATGCATGTGTTCGTCGCCCCGTGCCTGCTCGGCGGCGATGGCCTCGGCTGGACCGGAAACCTCGAGATCCCCCCCGGGGCCGGCGGTCCCCAGCTGCTCGACCCGCGCATCCGCCGGATCGGCCCCGACACGCTCATCGAGGGCTACCTGCGCCCGGCCACCACGGTCGAGGTTCCGCCCACCGCCTGAGCCCTGCGCCTCGTCCTGCGCGACCTCAGCCATTGGCCCGACATCGGGGCTCCACCGCGCACGATCGGTGCTGGCAGACGCGGGGGGCTGCGACTACACTGCGGTGCTTCATCGTGCCGGTGCGACAGGGCCGCTGCGCTCACCCGAGGAGTCTCCCGTGTTCACCGGATTGGTCGAGACGCAGGGCACGCTGGTCCGCCGCACGCCGCAAGGCGTCGGCGCCAACCTGCTGCTCGAAGCGCCGCTGTACGCGGGCGACCTGCGCATCGGCGAGTCGGTGGCCGTGAACGGGGTGTGCCTGTCGGTGGTGCACCAGGACGGGGCACGATTTGCGGTGAACGCGATCGAGGAAACCCTGCGCTGTACCACCCTCGGCGAACTCCCGCCGGGCGGAGCGGTCAACCTGGAACGCGCGGTGCAGGTGGGCGACCGGCTCGGTGGACACCTCGTCGCCGGCCACGTCGATGGCGTCGCGACGGTGCGCGAGCGGCGCCGCGCCGACCACGGCGAGGCAGTCACCCTCGAGGCGCCGGCCGCGCTCGCGCGCTACATCGCCGCCAAGGGCTCGGTGACGCTCGACGGCATCAGTCTGACCACCGGCGAGGTCGACGGGGCGCAGTTTCGCATCTACCTGATCCCGCACACCCTCGCCGTGACCACCGCCGGCGACTGGCAGCCGGGCGTGCAGGTGAATCTCGAAGTCGATGTCGTCAGCCGTTACGTCGAGCGGCTGCTGCTGCCCGCGGCGGACGCGGCCAGCTAATCCGAAAGTGAGGACCAGTCTCGTGATCTCCAAGAACGGAGGCGCCGCCTCGTCGCGGCGCGCGGGGGCGAAGTCGCCGGCCGTGAAGCCGGCGCGCGGTGCCGCCAAGACGACGCCGCGCCGGCGTGCCTCCGCGAAGGTCGCCCTCGGGATGGATCCGGTCGAGGAGGCCGTCGCCGCGATCCGCCGCGGCGAGAAGGTGCTGGTGGTCGACGACGAGGAGCGCGAGAACGAAGGCGACCTGATCATGGCCGCCGAAAAGGTCACGCCGGCCGACATCAACTTCTACACCAAGCACGCGCGCGGCCTGATCTGCGTGCCGATGACCGGCGCCCGGCTCGACGAACTCGGCCTGGGCCCGATGGTGCAGGACAATACCGAGAAGATGTCCACCGCCTTCACCGTCTCGGTGGACGCGGTGAACGGCACCACCACCGGCATCTCGGCTGCCGACCGCGCGCTCACCATCCGCACGCTGGTCGACGCGAAGACCCGGCCCGCGGATCTCGAGCGCCCCGGCCACATCTTCCCGCTGCGCGCCCGCGAGGGCGGTGTGCTGCGCCGCGCCGGCCACACCGAGGCGGCGGTGGACCTCGCGGTGCTCGCCGGCCTCAAGCCGGCCGGCGTGCTGTGCGAGGTGATGGCCGACGACGGCAGCATGATGCGCACGCCGCAGCTGCTGCAGATGGCGCGCGAGTACAACCTCAAGATCATCTCGATCACCGCGCTCATCGAGTACCGCCGGCGCACCGAGCGGCTGATCGAACGGCTGGTCACCACCAAGCTGCCCACCAAGTACGGCGAGTTCGCGCTCTATCTCTACGAGGAACTCAACGCCGGCTTCCACCACATCGCGCTGGTCAAGGGCGACGTGACCACGCCGAAGCCGGTGCTGGCGCGGGTGCACTCGCAGTGCCTCACCGGCGACGTGTTCCACTCGCTGCGCTGCGACTGCGGCGACCAGATGGGTCGCGCGCTCGAGCAGATCGAGCGCGAGGGGCGCGGCGTGCTGCTCTACATGCGCCAGGAAGGCCGCGGCATCGGGCTGGCCAACAAGCTGCGCGCGTATGAACTGCAGGACCGCGGACTCGACACCGTCGAGGCGAACCAGAAGCTCGGGTTCCAGGCCGACCTGCGCGACTACGGCGTCGGCGCCCAGATCCTCGCCGACATCGGCCTGCGGCAGATCCGCCTGCTCACCAACAACCCGAAGAAGGTGGTCGGGCTCGAGGCGTATGGGTTGGAGATCGTCGAGCGGGTGCCGCTGCAGGTTCCGTCGAATGCGAAGAACCGCGGCTACCTGAACACCAAGCGCAAGAAGCTCGGTCACCTCATCGACGTGGACCTGTAGGCGATGGGCGAGACATCAGTGGGTGCCGCACCGGATGCCACCGGGCGGCGCTTCGCCCTCGTGGTCGGCCGCTACAACCCACGCATTACCGTCGCCCTCGAGGCCTCGGCGCGCGCCGCGCTGCTCGAGCACGGCGCAGCGGACGCCGATGTGCGCACGGTGTGGGTGCCCGGCGTGGTGGAGATCGCGCTGGTCGCGCAACGGATCGCGGAGGGCGGCGACGTCGACGCCCTGCTCGCCTTGGGCGCGGTGGTCCGCGGCGACACGCCGCACTTCGACTACGTCGCGCAGATGGTCGCCGACGGCGTGATGTGCGTGATGCTCGACACCGGCGTGCCGGTGAGCTTCGGCGTTCTCACCGTCGACTCCGAGGAGCAGGCCACCGCGCGCATCAGCGGCGGGGCCGCCGGGGACAAGGGCCGCGAGGCCGCGCTCACCGCCATCGAGATGGTGCAAACCCTCGGCGGACTGTCGTGAGCGGCGCAGCGTGACGGCCATGCGCCAGCCGCCGGCGACGCGCCGGTTCGCGCGACAACTCGCCCTGCGTGCGCTGTACCAGGCCGACGTGATGCAGGAACTCGCCGCCAAGGCGTTCGCCGACGTGCTCGAGGAACCGGCGCCGCTCGACCCCGACGAGATCGACGCCGTCGTCGACGAGCTGCCGGTGGGCGCCTCGTTCCCGGCCGTCGAATTGGACGAGGCGGTGATCGAGTTCGCGCGCCGCCTCGTGCAGGTCGTCGACGAGCACCGGGCCGACCTCGACGCCACACTGGACGGTGCGGCGGTCAACTGGAGCGTCCGCCGCATGAGCGCGGTCGACCGCAACGTGCTGCGCCTCGGCGCGGCGGAAATCCTGTATTGTCCCGACGTGCCGTTGAACGTCGCGCTGAGCGAGGCCATTTCCTTGGCCAAGCGGTACGGCGGCAAGGAATCGAGCGCGTTCGTCAACGGCGTGCTCGACCGGGTCGCCGACGGCGTGCGGGGCGACGCGTCCCCTCCTCTCGATACTTCCCCTGTCGCCGAAGCCGGCCCCGACGGGGACCCGGGCGACCCCGACGACAGCACCTCCACCCCGTAGCCACGAGGACGCGCCCCGCATGCGGTACGCCGTCGTTTCCGACATCCATTCCAACTGGGAAGCGCTCACCGCGGTGTTCGCCGACATCGACAGCGTCGGCGTTGACGCCGTGCTGTGCCTGGGCGACATTGTCGGGTACGGCGCGAACCCGAATGAATGCCTCGACCTGGTGCGCGAGCGGTGCAGTACCGTGGTGGTCGGCAATCACGACTGGGCCGCCA
>JBKJUD010000048.1:0-4659 GCA_046590735.1 Candidatus Eiseniibacteriota bacterium
CTGGTCATCAGCGGCATCAACCCCGAGACGCAACTGGTTGAGATCGTCGAACGCGCCGACCATCCGTGGTTCGTCGGCGTGCAGTTCCATCCTGAGTTGCGCTCGCGGCCGCGGGCGCCGCATCCGCTGTTCCTGGCTTTCGTGGCCGCCGCCCTCGAACACTCGGGGGCCCACGCGACCGAGCCGGCCAGCTGTGGCGCCTGACCCGATGCCGCGCCGCGGCGTGCGCGTCGGCGCCCTGGAGATCGGCGGCGGCGAACGCGACAGCTTCACCATCCTCGCCGGTCCCTGCGTGGTGGAGAGCCTGGAGGTGTGCCGCCGCGTCGCGGACGCGCTCACCACGCTCGGCCGCCGCCACAAGGTGCCGGTAGTGTTCAAGGCGTCGTACCTGAAGGCCAATCGCTCGTCGGTGCAGTCGTTCACGGGGCCCGGTCCCGAGGAAGGTTTGCGCATCCTGCAGCGCGTGCGCGAAGAGTTCGGCGTGCCGGTGCTGTCCGATGTGCACTGCCGCGAGGAGGTGCCGGCGGCTGCGGAAGTGCTCGACGTGCTGCAGATTCCCGCGTTTCTCTGCCGGCAGACCGCGCTGCTGCAGGCCGCCGCCGCCACCGGCAAGCCGGTGAACGTGAAGAAGGGTCAGTTCCTGCCGCCCGCCGACATGCGCCTGGCCGCCGAGAAGTGCGCCGCGGCCGGCGAGGGCGGGGTGCTGCTGACCGAACGCGGCACCTGCTTCGGCTACGGCGACCTCGTGGTCGACATGCGCAGCCTCGTCATCCTGCGCGAGACCGGCTGGCCGGTGGTGTACGACATCACCCATTCGCAACAGCGGCCCGGGGGCGCGGAAACCCGGGGCGGACGCGAATTCGCCGTGCCAGTCGCGCGCGCCGCGGTGGCGGTCGGCGTCGACGCGCTGTTCTTCGAGACTCATCCCGACCCGGCGTCGGGGCTGTCGGACCGCGCCACGATGCTGCCGCTGGCCGACATCGAGCCGATGCTCGTCGCCCTGCTGGCGCTGCACCGCGCACGACGCGAGGCGCCCGCGCATGCCTAGCCTGCCCCGCGTCCGCACGTTGGCCGCGCGCGCGCTGCAGCCGCGACTGGCGCGTCTCGGACTGATCTGCGCCGACGTCGATGGCACGCTCACCGACGGCCGCATCGTCATGCTCGATCGCGGCGAGTTGCGCAGCTTCTCGGCGCGCGATGGCATGGGCGTGCAGATGGCGGCGACCGCCGGCATCCCGGTGGTGTGGATCTCGCGCAAGATCACCCCGTCGCGCGCGGTCCAGCGCCGCGCCGACGAGCTCGGCGTCGAGCTGCACCAGGGCCGCATCCGCAAGGAGGCGATCATCGCCGATGTCTGCCGGCGGCACCGCGTCGAGGTGGCCGAGACCGCATTCCTCGGCGATGACGTGCAGGATCTGCCGGCCTTCGCTGTGGTCGGACTGTCGGTTGCCGTGGCCGATGCGCTGCCCGAGGTCCGCGCGGCGGCCGATGCGTGCACGCAAGCCATCGGCGGCGGCGGCGCGTTGCGCGAGTTGGTGGACGCCGCGTTGCACGCGCGCGACGGCCATGCCGCGGTGCTGCGCGAGATGCTCGGCGTGGAATGCGATGCGTCCGGCCGCGCGCGTCTCGTGCCCGCGCCATCCGCGCCACGCGCGCCGCGCAAGGCGCGCCGATGATCCGCGCTGCTGCGCCGCCGGCGCTTGACCCGGCGCTGGAGGCCGCGCGCACGACGCTCGCCGCCGAGGCTGCAGCAATCGCCACGCTCGCGCAGCGCCTCGGCGAGGACCTGCACGCGCCGATGCGGCGCGCGGTGGACGCGCTGGCGCGCTGCCAGGGCAAGGTGCTGGTCAGCGGCCTCGGCAAGTCGGGCCTGATCGGCAAGAAGATTGCCGCCACGCTGACCAGCACCGGCACCCCGGCGGTGTTCCTGCACCCCATCGAGGCGCTGCACGGCGACCTCGGGCTGGTGGCGCGCGGCGATGTTGCGCTGCTGCTCTCGCGCAGCGGCGCGCTCGACGCGTTCGCCGACCTGTTGCCGGCGCTGCGCCGCAGTGGCGTCGAGTTGTGGGCGATGACCGCCAATCCCGCCTCGCCGCTGGCGCGCGCCGTCGACGGCGTGCTCGATCTCGGCGACCTGCGCGATGCAGGCCCGCACGACGCGGTGCCGACGGTGAGCGCTGCCGCCATGCTCGCCCTCGGCGACGCGCTCGCGGTGGCGACGATGACCGCGCGCGGCATCACCGCGGACGACCTCGCGCACGTGCACCCCGGCGGAGTCATCGGCCGGCGCCTGCTCGTGCGCGTCGGCGACGTCATGCACACCGGCGGGGCCATTCCCGCCGTGTCGGCGCAGTCCGCGGTGCGCGACGCGATCGCCGAGATCGCGGCGAAGGGACTCGGGTTCACCCTGGTGCGCGACGGCAACGACGGCGCGGTCCAGGGCATCCTCACCGATGGCGACCTCAAGCGCCTGCTGCTGCAGCACGAGGTTGCCTTGCTCGATCTCCCGGTCGCGCGCGTGATGACCCCGCATCCGCGCACCATTCCGGCCCAGGCGTTGGTTGCGCAGGCGATCGAGCGCATGGAAGAGAACCCTGGCGGTCCGATCACCTCCCTGATGGTGGAGGACGCCGGCGAGCTCGTGGGTGTCGTGCATCTCCACGACTGCCTGCGCGCCGGCACCCGCTGAGCGTTGGCACGCAGCGTGCTTGACCCCTCCGTCCCACCTTGCTAGCGTGAGTTTCCGGCGGCAGACGCGTCCCCTCCGTCGCGCCCTGGCCCGGCACCTGCTCCAGTGGATAACCTCCGGGGCCACCGCCACTTCGCCTGCCGCGGGCGCGGCCTTTGGCGCATGGCTCGGGCGGCTGCTTCCCCGGGTGTGGCCGCGAGAGGCGCGGCGGTCGATAGAGAACCTCGGGCACGTCTGCGGGCCGATTCCCGCGGTGCTCCGGCGTCCGCTGCGCGCAGGCCTGGCGCACGCGCTCGGCGGGAATCTCGTGGCGATGGCGCGGACGCTGGGCGCGGCACGGGCTGTTCTTCCGGTGGCGGCGCAGGGGCTCGATCGGCTCGATGCCGCGTGCGCCGGGGGCGGTGGCGCGGTGATCGTCAGCGCGCACTGCGGGCCGTGGGAAGCCCTGGCGCCGGCCCTGGCGGCAGCCGGCTACCGTGTGGCGCTGGTGGTGCGGCCGCTGCGTGACCCCGCCGTCGACGCGATGCTGCGCTCCGCGCGGCACCACGCGGGCGTACAGTTGTTCGTACGCGGCGCATCCTCGGCCGCGGACATGGTGGACTGGGTGCGCCAGGGAGGCGTGCTCGGCATTGTCCTCGACCAGGCACCACGGGGACGGAGCACGGAGGCGACATGGTGGGGACGCTCCGCACAAACAGCGGTTGGTCCGGCGTGGATTGCGGTCCGCGCGGGTGCGCCGCTGTGGGTGGCGACCGTCTCGTCGGCGCCCTCGCCCCGGCGCCATCCGCCCGCCTACGCGCTGCGGATCGACGGGCCGGTAGCGCCAGAGCCGACCTCCCCGCACCGCGACCTGCGCCGCACCACCCGCTGCCTGACCCGCGTCCTCGATGCCCAACTGCGCCAGGCGCCGCTCGAATGGGTCTGGTTTCACGAGCGCGAGCCCGCGCGGCACTGACCGCCGCGCTGGTGGCCCTCGCATGCGGCGTGGTCGGCTGTCGCGGGTGGGACCCCTCGCCGCTGGTGGCGCCGCCGCCTGACCTGCCCAGCACCATCCTTGTCGACCTGAGCATGGCGAACAGCAACGCCGGCGTGACCGAATGGGTGCTGCACGCGCCGTCCGCCGAAGGGGACCCGAGCGCCGGCCTCGACGTGCGCGCGCCGCATATCGACGTGCTCAAGCCCGATGGCACCCGCGACGCCTGGGCCGAGGCCGGCAGCGCCCGCATCAACCGTGTCTCGCAGGATGTCTGGGCGCGCGGCGGCGTGCACATCCACGCGCGCGATGGCCTGCAGGTCGACACCGACAGCTTGCAGTTGATGAGTGGCGCCCGCCGCCTCGTCACCGCCGCGCGCGTCACCGTGCGGCACGACGGCTCGCGGCTCACCGGCATGGGATTCGACAGCGATTCCTCGTTGCGCACCTATCGGATCCTCGGGCAGTTGCAGGCGCACGTCGTCGACACCTCGGGAGATTTCCATGTCGACTGACATCCCGGACCTGTCCCCCACGCGCACCGACACGCTCACCGATGCGCCGGCGCCGGAGCTGCGGGCCGAGAACCTGGTGAAGGTCTACGGCAACTGGCGCGTCGTCGATGGCGTGTCGCTGCACGTCGCGGCAGGGGAGGTGGTCGGGCTTCTCGGCCCCAATGGCGCCGGCAAGACCACGACCTTCCAGATCATCGTCGGGTTCGTGCAGGCGGACGAAGGCCAGATCTCGCTGGGCGGCGACCGCATCACCCAGCTACCGATGCACCGGCGCGCGCGGCGCGGCATCGGATACCTGGCGCAGGAGCCCTCGGTGT
The DNA here is from genome assembly GCA_046590735.1 of Candidatus Eiseniibacteriota bacterium. Classification (GTDB taxonomy): domain Bacteria; phylum Eisenbacteria; class RBG-16-71-46; order CAZEPH01; family CAZEPH01; genus JBKJUD01. Next base: position 4,495 of record JBKJUD010000048.1, read on the forward strand.
TCCGGGGCATGAGTGTGCGCGACAACCTCCGGGCGATCCTGGAAACGCAACCGTTGCGCACGGCGCAGCGGAAGGAACGCTGCGACCTGCTGCTGGAGGAGATGGGGCTCACCGCCCTCGCCACGCGCCAGGCCGATGCGCTCTCCGGCGGCGAGCGCCGCCGCG
>JBKJUD010000069.1:0-3816 GCA_046590735.1 Candidatus Eiseniibacteriota bacterium
CTACTTCCAGGGGAACTCCGAGGAAGGCCTGTTCTGGGTCACCCACGGCGACTACCCGTCCTACTTCCAGCGCCTGACCAAGGTGTGGAACGCCAAGGCCGACTACACCCGTCGCATGAAGAGCCACGAGCTGATGTCGGGCGTCGAGATGAGCTACAACGACCTGCGCCTGCTGTCGATCGACCTGCCCAACCGGATCAACGCGCAGGGCCAGTTCGGCTTCTACCGGTCCGACTATCACTACTACAATCCCGAGGGCTCGTTCTTCCTGCAGGACCGCTGGGAGCACGAGGGCATGGTGCTCAACGCCGGCCTGCGCTACGACGGTTACTCGGTGGGCAACCAGATCCCGCTCGAGGACCTGGTCGACCCGAAGACGCATGAACTCGTCGGCCGCCTGCGCTACCAGTGGAGCCCGCGCCTCGGCGTCGCGTTCCCGGTGTCGGACAAGGACGTGATGTCGTTCCACTACGGCCGCTACTCGCAGTTCCCGGATCGCCGCTTCGTGTTCGAGGACCGCAGCTCGCAGGTGCGCGCCCGCGGCAACCCGGCGCTGCAGCCGGAGACCACCATCGCCTACCAGGCGGCGGTGCAGCACCAGTTCAGCCGCGACGTGTTCATGCAGTTCGGTGTGTACTACAAGGACATCTTCGGCCTGCTCAGCACCCGGCAGTTCCAGGTGCCGGACACCCCGGACCCCACTTCGATCTACGTGAACCAGGACTACGCGTCGTCGCGCGGTCTCGAGGTCTCGCTGGAGAAGCGGCTCAGTCACCACTTCTCCGCGAACATGAGCTACACCTACGGGATCGCCACCGGTCTCGCCTCGGACGTCGACATCAACCTCGCCGACCAGGGCAACCAGCTCTACCTGCCGATCTCCGAGCAGCCGCTGGGCTACGACCAGCGCCACACCTTCAGCACCAACCTGGACATCGTGCAGGAAGGGAAGTGGAGCACCAACTTCCTGTGGCGCTATGGTTCGGGCTTCCCGTACTCGCCGCACCGCCAGGGCGAAAAGAAATTCGACCCGAAGCTGGCGAACTCGAAGCGGCTTCCCACGACCACCTACCTGGACGTGCGCGCCGACCGCTACTTCACGCTCTACGGCCAGCGCTTCACGATGTTTCTGCGCGCCAACAACGTGCTCGACACCAAGAACATCGTGAACCTCGAGCCGGGCAATCCATACAACCCGTACATCGGTGGCTACGACTACACGATCTACTACAACGAGCGCGGCATAGCGGGGGGCGCGTACATCACCGACAGCAACGGCGATGGCACGGACGACTTCTTCCCGGTCCACGACCCGCGCGTGTTCGACGAGGGGCGCGTCCTGCGCATCGGCATCGGGATGTCGTTCTGATGCCGGCCTTGTCCGAACGCCTGCAGGGAGGAGAAGGAATGTCGGTACAGCAGTTGTTCCAGGCGCCGACTCGCGCGCGCGGGACGCGTGTGGGTGGCCGCGGCCTGGCCGTGCTCGTGTGGGGCGGCCTGTCGCTCGTCGCGTTGCTCGCCGCCCAGCCTGCCGTCGCGCGCATGACGCCGGCGGAGTGGGCCGAGGTCGCGAAGGCGGAAGGCTATCCGGTCGACCCCGCGCATCCCGACAGCACGCAAAAGGGCAATCCCAACGGGTTCTATCGCCTCGATTGCACCTACGTCCACAACGTCGGGCGGCTCTGGCTGCTGGTGAACAACTTCGGACAGCTCGGCGAGGAGTTCGGGGATTTCTACACGTCGTGCCTGTCGGCGGAATGGCCGGCGGGATCGGGGGACGAGTACCTGTTCGTGGCCGGCCCCTGGATCGGGGCGCTGCTCGAGGAGACGGGGGCCGCGGGGCAGACCATCTTGGTGCCGCACGTGTCCACCACCTGCTACCAGCACGAGTTTCGGCCCAGCCGCGACCTCGTCGATGACATCCGCACATCCTACGAAGGCTCCCCGCACGGCACCCGCGTGGGCGGCAGCACCGACCTGCGCGCGGCCAACGACGACGGCGACCGCGATCCGGTCACCGGCGCCGCCAAGGTCGACGAGGACTTCCTCAACGGCAAGGACGACGACGGCGACGGCAAGATCGACGAGGACTACGCCGCGATCTCGCAGCAGATGTTCGCCTTCGAGGTCCGCGACGACACGCCGGAGGCCAAGGCGCGCTTCCAGGAGCACGTGCCGCTGGGCATCCGGCTCCAGCAGTCCTCCTACGCATGGTCGACGGCCGGCACCAACGACTTCGTCGGCATCGACTACAAGTTCACCAACGTCAGCCAGAACCCGCTGCATGAGGTGTACATCGCCTTCTTCGTGGACGCGGACATCGGCCCGTACTCCAACCCGAACAACTACGACGACGACCGCTTCGACAAGCTCGACACCCTGGTCACGCTCGAGGACCCAACCTCGGCGCCGGGCGTGCCGCAGTGCGCGACGCGTGAATTCCGGTTGCAGATGGCCTACATGTGGGATCAGCCGGACAACCCGTCGCAGAACACCGGCCAGCTCGGGGGCGACGTGTCGGGCTTCGCGGGCACCGTCCTGCTCGGTCACACCATCGACCCGCTCAACAACAAGCTGATCCGCAGCAAGGTCCCCGGGTACATCCCGAAGGGGCCGGGCGCGGTCAACTTCACGCAGGTCCAATACTTCTCCGGCACCGGGGGCAACCCGTACGCCCAGGGCGGCGACCCGCAGACCGACGAGGAGCGCTTCGACCTGATGTGCGGACACAACTGTCTGCCCGAGAACCCGGACAAGTTCAAGGCCCTGCGTGAGCGCGTCTACGCGCCGCCGCCGCAGGCCAAGGACTACCGCTACCTGATCTCCGTCGGGCCGTTCAGCGCGCTCAACCCGGACAGCTCGGTCTCCATGGCGGTGGCGTACGTCGTGGGGGACGGGCGCCAGGGCCTCATCGACAACGCGACCAACCTGATCGGCATCGTCTGGGAAGGCGACTGGTGGAATCTCGATGACGACATGTCCACCGGCTATGTGCCGGCAGGCACGCCGGGCTTCCCGTCGGCCGGCATCATCGGCCGCGAAACCTGCATCGCCGTGCCACCGCCGAACCCGGGTCACCCCTCCGGCTACGACATCAGCCTCGACGCCGACTGCGTCGCGCGCGACTCGGCTGGAATCGCCGTGCGCATCAAGGGTCAGGAGTGCACGAGCAACAACTACGTGAACCTGGACTGCGACCCGGAGCGCCCGGACGCCTCGCTGTGCACGCCCAACCCAAAGTATCCGGGTGGCGAGTACTGGCGGCACTGGGTGTCGACCACGCCGCCGCCACCGCCCAACTCGAACCTCCGCATGGTGGCGAGCAACCCGGCGTTCGTGTACGCCGTGCCGAAGGGCACACCGCCCCAGGGCGTGGGTACAGTGAGTGGCGTCGCGCAGTGCATCACCGCGACCCCGACGCTCGACAGCACCGTGGTCGACCGCAAGATGCTCGACGATTTCGAATTCCGCAGCTGCGCCGCCATCCCGGGCCAGGACCGCAAGGTCGAACTGGTGTGGGACAACTCGTCGGAGCTGATCGGAAACCCGGTCAACCACCTGGATGACTTCCGCGGCTACCGCATCTGGCGCGCGGCCAACTGGAAGCGCCCGGTCGGCACTATCGGGCCGGACCGGTCGCAGTGGGAGCTGCTGGCGGACTACGCGCGTCCCGTCCACGAGGACAGCACGCTGGCGGTGACGCTCGCACTGCTCGACTACCGGCCGGTGGGCTTCAAGTTCTCCGACGCGTACCTGACCACCCAGCTTGTTCGCATGACCGACACGGTGCGGGCGGCGGTGGGCGATTACTTCGCG
>JBKJUD010000071.1:0-2548 GCA_046590735.1 Candidatus Eiseniibacteriota bacterium
GCCAGCGTGCCATCGATGTACAGCGGCGCGCGCCGGCGGGTGTCGGGCGCGGAGTCGCGCACCCCGGCCTCGAAGCGTTCCTGGAACGCGGGGAGATCGGCCCGATGCAGGGTGAACCCGGCGGCCACCGCGTGGCCACCGTACGCGTGCACCACGCTGCCGCAGGCGGCCAGCAGCGCCGGCAGGTCATGGCCGGCCGGCGCGCGCACCGACCCCTTGCCTTCCTCCCCGCGCCACACGATCAACGCGACGGGGCGCCGCTGGTCGTCGAGCAGCCGCGCGGCGGCGATCCCCAGCACCGCCGGGTGCCAGTCGGCGGAATCGGCCACCAGCGTGCGCGCGTCCTGCTGGCTCTCGGCCGCGCGCAGCGCGTCGCGCACCACGCTCTCGGCAAGCCGCCGCCGCAGCCGGTTGTCCTCCTCGAGCTGGCGCGCCAGCAGGTGCGCCTCGCGCCGGTCCGGCGTCATCATCAGCCGCAGCGCCGCCTGCGCGTGTCCGAGCCGCCCCGCCGCGTTCACGCGCGGCGCCAGCGCCAGCATCACCATCGACCCATCGAGCGGGCGGTCGTCGCGGCCGCACACCTCGCGCAGCGCGGCGAGGCCGACGCGCTGGCCGAGCGCCATGACCTCCAGGCCGAGCCGGGTCAGCACGCGATTCTCGCCGACCAGCGGCATGGAGTCCGCCAGCGTCCCGAGCGCGACGAGGTCGAGGTGGCGATCCACGTAGCGGGGACTGCGGCCGAGTTCGGCGAACAACGCTTGCGCGACACGATACGCCACGCCCACCGCCGCGAGGTCGGGGAACCCGTAGCGCGAATCGGGACGGCGGGGATTCACCACCGCCAACGCCGGGGGCATCGCGCCATGCGGACGATGATGATCGACGACGATGACGTCGATGCCGGCACGCGCCGCCGCGGTAATCGCCTCGACCGACGCCGTGCCGCTGTCGGCGGTCACCACCACGCGGATGTCGAGCCGTTGCGCGAGCGCCAGTCCGGTCAGCGTGAAGCCGTGCCCTTCCCGCGAGCGGTCGGGAATCGCGCACACCGCCTGGCCGCCGGCCTCGCGCAGCGCCATCGCCAACAGCGCCGCCGCGGTGACGCCGTCGACATCGTAGTCACCTAGCACCAGCACGGTTTCCTGGCTGCGCACGGCGTGCGCCAGGCGCGTCACCGCCACCTGCATGTCCGGCAAGCCGAGGGGATCGGGAAGGTCGTCGACCGAGGGCGCGAGCCACGCGCGCACCGCCGCGGGATCGGTCACGCCGCGGCCGGCCAGCACGTCTTCCACCACCGGATGCAGCGCCAACTCCCGCAATGCACCAGCCGGCGAGGGCGAGGGAACATCGCGCCAGTGGGCCGGCATCATGCGCGTACCTCCGGTGGACAAGCGTGCATCATGCGCGTACCCGTCGAGGGCACCGCGCGGCGCGCCGCACGGGTGAGTCGCGCGCCGCGACGAGGAGTGAACCGTAAGCCGAGTTCTGTGCGGCCGAAGCCGTGGCGATCATTTCTCTTGGAGGCGTGTCACCACGCCCCTCCAGCGACCTACCCGAGAGTCCAAGCGACGCGGGCCGCGTCTCCTCTCCTATCTGGTCTTGCTCCAGGCGGGGTTTACCGAGCCGCGTCCGTCGCCGTCCGCGCTGGTGCGCTCTTACCGCACCGTTTCACCCTTACCCCGCGTGTTGCGTGTGCGGGGCGGTCTGCTCTCTGTTGCACTGTCCGTAGGCTTGCGCCCCCTGGGGATTACCCAGCACCTTGCCCTGTGGAGCTCGGACTTTCCTCGAGGACGTTCCGGTCGCCCGTTGCGCCCCCGCGATCACCTGGCTCACTCCTCGCCGCGACGCGCGAACCCGCAGTGCTGCGGATGCACGATGCGGCGTCCTGCGTTACCGCCGCAGTCCGCTGTCAACGCCCTCATTCGCGAGCGCATCGGCCTCGGAGTTCTGTTCGCGCGGCACATGGTGGAACGTACACCGCGCGAAGCGGCGCGACAATGCGCCGACCTGCTCCCACAACGGGCGCAGTCCGGCATTCTTCACCTTGTACAGCCCCTCCATCTGGCGCACCACCAGCTGGCTGTCCATGTAGACATCAATCTCGCGGCCGCCGAGTTCGAGCGCGCGCTGCAGGCCCAGCAGGGCCGCGGTATACTCGGCGCGGTTGTTGGTGCCGGTGCCGAGATACTCGGCGACTTCCCCGACGATCGAGCCGTCGGCCAGCTTCACCACCGCGCCCGCGCCACTGGGACCGGGATTGCCGCGGCTGGCGCCGTCGGCCCACATCTTCATGCGCTGCGCCGGCAGCACGGGCTCGCCGGCGACGAGTCCGAGGCGGCCCTGCGCCGCGCCGCTGACGGTGCGGGTCGTCACGCCAGCGCCTCCAGCGCCTCGGCCGGCATCAGGATGCGGCCGCAATCGTCGCACTCGAACAGCTGCTCCTGGCGCTTCACACGGGTGAGCGTCTGCGGCGGGACGTTCGCGCGGCAGATGCCGCAGGCGTCATTGCGCACGACGGAAATCGCGGCGTCCTTGCGCGAGGCGAGGA
>JBKJUD010000289.1:0-7645 GCA_046590735.1 Candidatus Eiseniibacteriota bacterium
TGGTAGGGATGGCGAAGTTTGCCTACGCCGTCGTGCGCGCCGAGCGCGGCGAGGTCCAAGAGTCCGTGGCGATGTCCACGCCTGCTCGCACATCGCCACGGACTCTTGGACCTCGCCGCGCTCGGCGCGCACGACGGCGTAGGCAAACTTCGCCATCCCTACCAACTGCACGGCGCCGGAGCTCGACACCGTCTCGTGCAGGCGCTGGACCTCCTCTAACGCCGCGTCGTGGCGTCCCTGTGTGGCCCAGATCTGTACGCGCACGATCCCCAGGATGGCCACTAGCCGCGACTCGCTGATCGCGCGTCCGAGGTCGAGTCCGATGTCGATCTCCCGCTCAGCCGCCTCGAGGTCGCCGAGCAGGTAGTGACACCACCCCGCCACGAAGCGCGACCAACCCTGCCGTTCGCGCGATCGCACCCGGGTCACGATCTCCCACTCCCGCGCCGCGTACTCGAGACCCTCCCGCCACGCGCCGGAGGAAATCGCGTTCTCGCCCAGGAATTCGAGGGCCAGGGCCTGTGCCAACGGAATGTTGTGCGTGAGCCCCAGGGCCATCGTTTTCTGCGCCCACTCATCGCTGTCGGCGAACAAGCCGAGATTCTGGTAGGCGCCGGCCATGTACCCCAGACACTGCGTGAGGGCGGAGGCGTGCAAGTCAGAGAGCGGGAGGTCGGTGTCCCGCGGCTCCAGCCGCTGCGCGGCCTCGGACATGATCCCGATCGCCTTACGATGTTGCCCCTGCAGATGGTGATTGCGAGCCTGCTCAGTCAGCGCAAGCCCGTACTCCACCCGGTGCATTTCCGGGTCGAGCACGACAAGCGCTGCGTCGGCGTACGCCAGTGCGCGCGGATCGCCGACGGTCGTCAGGGATGTCGCGGCCAGGACTTGCAGGCGTGCCTTGGCCAGCGGATCCTGCGCCAGCAGGATCGCACCCTCGCAGTGGCTGAGCGCCGCCATCCAATTTCCCGCGGACAGGCAGGCGATCGCCATGGCCTCCTCGAGGGCCACCTGCATGTCCGGGCGCTGCAGCGACTCGGCGCATTCCGCCGCGCGCGTGTAAAAGTGGATGGCTTCGTCATAGGCGAAGATACGGGCTGCCTCGTCGCCCGCCGTGCGGGCCCACTCGAGGCCGCGCTCGTTGTCCCCGGCCTCGACGTAGTGGTGCGCCAGGCGCTCCGGTGGGACCGGACTCGCCGCGCGCCCCGCGTCAAGCACCTCGGCGATCCGCCCGTGCAGCCGGCGGCGCCGGATCGGGTTCATTTCCTCGTACAGCACCTCGCGGATCTTGTCGTGGGTAAACGCGAATGCCTCGCCGCCCCGCGCCATCACGAGTTGTGCGGCGACGGCTTCGTCGAGCGCGTCGAGCAGGGCGTCCTCCGTAGTGTCCACGGCGACGGTGGACAGCTCGTGGAACTCGAACGTCTTCCCAAGCACGGCGGCGAGGCGCAAGGCGTCGTTGCATGCCGGGGAGATGGCGTCGAGCCGGGTCCCGATGGCTTCCTTGACGCTCTGCGGGATGATGAGCTGCGCCGTCTCGTCGCGCCGCCAGTGTCCGCTGGCGCGCTGTACCGTGCCCTGCTCGATCAGCGCCTTGAGGACCTCCTCGACGAAGAAGGGGTTACCCTCGGTTTCCCGATACACCGCCGCGGCGAAGTCGATGCTGACGTCCTCTGCGAGCAGCGCGCCGAGCTGGGCGCGTGTCTCCTCGAGGCTGAAGCGGCGCAGCATGATGCGGGTCGCGAGCCGCTCGCGGTTCCAATCGACCAGCGCCTTGGCCAAGGGGTGCGCGCGGTCAAGTTCCACCTCGCGGTACGAGGCCAGGAAGAACACCCGCTCCTCGCGGAGCGCATGCAGCAGGTGACCGAGCAGGCGCAGCGAGCCACTGTCGGCCCAGTGCAGGTCGTCGATGTACACGGCGACGGCGGTGAGGCGCGCCTGGGCCCGCAGGGTCTCGGCGATGGCATCGAAGAACAGCAGGCGTTCCTCGTGGGGAGGCAGCGCCGGTGCCGCCGGAAACGGCCCAAGCCGTGCAGCGATCTCCGGCGCCAGCCGCGCGAGTTGCGGCGCGGCGTCGCTGAGCACGGCGCGCAATCGCGCGTCGTCGGGCAGGTCGCGCACCCACTTGCGCAGCGCCTCGACGAAGGGCAGGTAGGGTGTCGTCGCCTCGAGTTCGTAGCAGGCGCCCGTCCACACGGTAGCGCCGTCGAGGGCGATCTGCACCAGGACCTCGCGCGCGAGGCGTGTCTTCCCGGCGCCCGGCTCCCCGCTCACCAAGACGCAGTGGCCCTCGCCCGCGCGGGCGCGGCGCCAGAGTTCGCCGGCGTGCCCGAGTTCCTGTTCGCGCGCCACCAGCCGTCCTCGCGAGAGGACGCCGAGTAGCGCGATCGCCGGCAATCCGTCGTCGCCCTCCACGGCGCCGTGCGTGTCGAGCGCTGCCCGCAAGGCATCACGGGTATCGGCGGCGGTGGCGAACCGCGCCGCCGGTTCCTTGGCCAGCAGCCGCACGATCGCGCTGTCGAGCCCCGGCGGCATGCCCGGCCGCAGAGCGCGGGGTGGCACGACCGGCGCGTGGATGTGCTGGGAGATGATCTCCAGCGGCAAGGCGCCGGCGAAGGGTAGCCGCCCGGTGGTCATCTCGTAGAGCATGACGCCGAGCGCGTAGAGATCGGCGCGGCCGTCGACATCCTGCCCCAGCGCCTGCTCAGGCGCCATGAAGGACACCGTGCCGACGATCACGCCGGCTTCGCTCAGCCGCTGCGAGGCGCCGGCCGCCACCGCCAGCCCGAGGTCGACGAGCTTCACCTCGCGCGCCCCCGGCGGGCCCCCGAGCAGCACGTTCTCGGGCTTGAGGTCGCGGTGAACAACGTTCCGGGAGTGCGCATGTTCGAGAGCGTCGCAAATCTGGCAGGCGAGCCGGACGATTTCGGCGTCGTCGTGCGGGCGCTCGGAGCGCAGGTTGGGACCGTCCACGAATTCCATCACCAGGAAGGGCGTGGACTCGTGCAGGCCGGCGTCGTGGACGGCCACGATGTGGGGATGATTAAGCGCTGCGGCGGAGCGCGCCTCGCGCAGCAGGCGCTCCTGCTCGGGCGCCGTGGTGCCAGCGCCCGCCAGCAACTTGACCGCGACGTCCCGGCGCAGCTCCGTGTCGGTGGCGCGGAACACGATGCCCATGCCGCCGCGGCCGAGCTCGTGTTCGAGCCGATAGCGGCCAGCGAGGATAGTACCCACCGCAGGCCGCATCGCGGCTGCATCGAAGGCGTGGGTGTCGGCGTTATCGGGGGTCATCGAGGGCCTCAGGGCGACCGCAGCACCACGCTCGCGTTGTTCCCCGTGTAGCACACGCTGTTGGCGACCACCGTGCGCACCGCGCACTCCTCCGCGTCCGACGGCACATGCCCCAGCGGAATGTCGTCGCCGAGCGGCACCGCGCCGGTGAGGCCGGAGCGATGCGGCGGCACCGCGTCGCGCTGCAACGCGGCGATCCCCTGGATCATCGACAGCACGCCGCCGGCGGAGAACGTCTCGCCGGTCAGGCCCTTCACGCTGCTCACCGGCATGGTGTCGGCGTGCGCGCCGAACACGGTGCGGATCCCCTGCGCCTCGGCGCGGTCGCCGGCCACCGAGCCGTTGGCGGACGCTGCGATGTAATCCACCGACGACGCCTCGACGCCCGCATCGCGCAACGCCCCGCGCATCGCCGCGGCCACGCCCTTGCCGGAGGGATCGTTGTCCGCCGTCTTCCAGCCGTCATAGGTGTTGGCGTAGCCGGCGAGTTCCGCGTGAATGCGGGCGCCGCGCTTCTCCGCGGTGGAGCGGCGCTCGAGCATCACGAACGCGCCGGCCTCGCCCATCGGAAACCCGTTGCGGCCCTGACCGAAGGGCGCGACGACCTCGTTCTCGCCCCCGGTGCGCGGCGACACGCAGCGCAGGAAATCCATCGCGCGAAACACCGGCTCGCCGAAGATGTCCGCGGCGCCCGCCAGCACCCAGTCTGCGCGCCCGGCGCGCAGCAGGTCGAACGCGTACCCCACGCTCGCCAGCCCGCTCACCGCGCCGGTCGCCAGCGACGAATTCACGCCCTTGATTCCCATGTGGATCGACACCGCGCCATTGATCGAGTTGGGCAGCGTGAACGGGAACAGCGCCGGCGAAGCGCCGCGCGCACCCTTCTGCACCACGGCGCGATAGTATTCCTCGATCGTCACCAGCCCGTCGAACGCGGTGCCGAGCACGATGCCGATGCGCGTCGGCGAGATGCCCTCGACGTCGAGTCCCGCGTCGGCGCGCGCTTCCTCAGCGGCGATGACGGAGAGCTTGGTGACGCGGTCCATCTTGCGCATCAACTGCGTGATCGAGTTGCCGATCTCGCGCTGCGTCTGCGGCACCGGCACCGACTCGAAGTTGAGGATCACGCCGGCGTGCACCGCGCGCGAGGGCGCTGGGTCGAACCCGCCGACCTTGGCGATGCGATTGAGCCCGGAGCGGCCGCTGAAGATCGACTCGACGAATTCGTCGTGGGTGTTGCCGATGGCGCAGGTGAGGCCGATGCCGGTGACGACGACAGGTTCGAACGTGCTCATGCTGCCGTGGTCTCCGGTTTGCCGCCCGTGGGATGCGCGTTCATCGTGAAGGTGCCCGCCGGCAGCGCACTCGCGCGCGGTCCATCCGCGCCGCCGATGATGACGGCCGCGTTGTTGCCGGCGAAGCCTGCCGAGGTGCTCAGCACCGTCCGCACCTCCGCGGCGCGCGCGACGTTCGGCGTGTAATCGAGATCGCAGTCGGGGTCGGGCGTCTCGTAGTTGATGGTGGGCGCGATGAGCTGGTGCCGCAGGGTGAGCAGCGCGACCACCGCCTCGATGCTGCCGGCGGCGCCCATCGTGTGCCCCATCATCGACTTGGTCGAGGAAATCGGGACCTTGTACGCGTACTCGCCGAAGACGGTACGGATCGCGCGCGTTTCCATCTGGTCGTTGTAGCGCGTGCCGGTGCCGTGCGCGTTGATGTAGTCGACCTGGTCGACGTTGAGATCGGCGTCTTCGAAGGCCTGGCGGATCGATTCGGCGAGGCCCTCGCCGTAGCGCGCGGGCGCGGTCATGTGCACCGCGTCGCCGCTCAAGCCCCAGCCGAGGATCTCGCCGTGGATCGTCGCGCCGCGGGCGAGCGCGGCCTCGCGCGCTTCGAGCACCAGCATGCCGGCGCCTTCGCCCAGCATCAGACCGCCGCGCTGGCCGTCGAAGGGCCGGATGCGACCCTCCTCGCTGAGCGCGCGGATGGCGGCGAAACCGGTGAAGACGATCTGGCAGAGCAACTCGGTGCCGCCGGCGAGCATGACGTCGGCGCGCCCCAGGCGGATCTGGTCGGCGCCCATCGCCACCGAGTTGGTGCCGCTCGCGCACGCTGTCGAGATGGTCACGTTCGGACCGTGGAAGCCGAACTCGCCGGCGACGCGGTTGGTGGAGGCGTGGTAGCTGGAGTTGAGCATCAGCCGGCGCGGGAACTTGCGCACCGCGGCCATGTGCTCGGCGTTGTCGGCGAGCAGCACGTCGCGCTGGAAGGCGATCGCCTCGCGGCGGCCGCCAGCAGCGGTGCCGAGGATCACGCCGGCGCGCTCCGGGTCCGGCGCGCCCGACGGCATCCCGGCGTCCACCAGCGCTTCCTGCGCGGCGACCATCGCGAACTGCATGCAGCGGTCCCACTGACGCACCTTGCGCGCAGGGAAATAGGTGGTGGCGTCGAAGTCCTGCACCTCGCCGCCGTGGTGACAGCTGAATTGCGAGGTGTCGAAGTCCTGCACTTCCTTGACGCCGGAGATCCCGTGCGAGAGGCAGTCCCAGAACTGGGTGACGCCGACGCCGGTGGGGCTCACGATTCCGAGCCCGGTCACGACGACGCGGCGACGCGGCATGGATGCAGCCAAGCGAAACGCTCCGATCTTGATGGCAGCCTTGTGCAGGCAGACCCGGCGGGTGGCGCGGCTAACCGACCGCAAATCCAACAGTTGATGAGTGCGCTCATGGTAGCCGGTTCGCTGCAGGAGGGTCAATCGCGGCGGCGGGTGTGGTCCGGCGTCAGGGTGTCCGCACCTCGGCGACCGTGCCGCGGCCGGCCAGGCCCTCGGGCAACGCGATCCGCACCAGCGTCCCGGGCGTCCACGGCGCCGTGCTGTCGGCGAGCGCCGCCTGCAGGCGTTCCACCAGAGGCAGGTGGCTGACCAGCACGAGGTGGCCGGCCTCGACGCCTTCGGCGTGCAACGCGTCGAGGATCTCGTGCGGGGATGTGTCGGGTTCCAGCGCGGCGGCGGTTTCCACCGGTGAACCGCAGGCCTCCGCCAGGATCTGCGCGGTCTGCTGCGCCCGCAGGTAGGGGCTGGCGAGGATGCGATCGGGATGCCATCCGCTGCTGGCGAGGGTGGCCGCGAGCATGCGCAGCCGGGCGATGCCGCGTGGGGTGAGCGGGCGGGCGGCGTCGCCGTCGGGATGGGAGGCCGCGGCTTCGCCGTGGCGTACGATTTCCAGGATGAGGGACATGACGGGAGTGTAGCGCGGGGAGCGGCGAGCCGTATCCGCCGGCGGTGACATCGGCACACCACCAAGTAGCACGAGGCGGGCTGGCGTCACCCGCGCGAAAGTTCTAGGATGCGCGCCGGTCCCCCGCACGGGACGCGAACGCCCATGCCCACGACCACGCCCGCCACCCTCCTCGCCCTGTTGACGACCGCCGTCTGCGGACGACGGATCGCGTTCGTGCACGCCCGGCTGCCCGGTCTGCTGGAGTGCGCGCTGCTGGACGCGACGCAGCCCTGGCCGTTCGCGGCCGACGATCCACCCCCGCTGGCCGGCACGCTGCTGGTGTCGCTGCGCGCGGGCGCCGTCGGCGTCGCGGTGCTCGAGGCCGGCCGTCGGCCGTCGGCGCTAATCCCGCAGGATGTCGCGCCGCTGGGCCGCGGCGAGCCGCTGCGGTCCCGCGATGCCCGCGCCGAGATGACCGCGTTGCGCGAGGCGCTGACCGGCGCCGTGCTGGGTGCGGTGCGGCAGTGGGCGCCGGCGGAACGCATCTTGGCGTTCGCCGTCACCGGCGGCGGCGGCGGCGCGTTCGAACTCGTCGTCGAACTGCTCCCGCGCGGTGGCCGGGTGCTGGTGCTGGAGACCGGCATGGTGCGCGTGGTGGTGGATGCGCCGGGCGGCTCGCGCGCGCAGGCGGCCCTCGGCGCGCCGTACTCGCCGCCGCCGCCGCGCGCGGACGCGACGCCCGTCACGCTGTCCGCCGCCGATCCGGCCGCCCTCGCCCTCGCCCACGCCGACGCGCTGCGCGCCGAGGCGCTGCAGGAAGCCCGCAGCCTCGCCACCCGCGCTGCGAAGCGGTTGCGCCAGCGCGCCGAGGCCTGTCGCGCCACGCTCGTCGACTGCGAGCAGGCGGTGGCGTTCCGTCATCGTGCCGAGACCGTGCTCGCGCACCTCGCCCGCGTGCCGCGCGGCGCCGCGAGCGTCGTCCTGCCCGATGTCTACGGCGACGGCGAGGTGACCATCGCGCTCGACTCCACCGTCTCGCCGCGCGAGAACGCCGAACGCCTGTTCCGCCGCGCGCGCAAATTCGACCGCGCCGAACCGCTCGAAACCGCGCGCCTCGCCGAGGTCGAGCA
>JBKJUD010000157.1:0-4275 GCA_046590735.1 Candidatus Eiseniibacteriota bacterium
GAACCGTGGGATGAGCGAGATGAGCGTGCTCTTGCCGGCGCCCGTTGCCCCCACAACCGCCAGGACCTCGCCGGGTTCGACCTCGAGGTTCACGCCTTCCAGAACCGGTCCTCTGCCATAGGAGAAGCTGACCTCATCGAAGCGGATCTCGCCTCGCACCCGCCCGGCGGGACGAGCATTCGGGGCGTCCTCGACATCGGGAACCTCAGCGAAGATCCCTTCGATCCGCTCGGCGCAGACCGTTCCTCTGCTGATCACGTACCCCAGCTTTGACAGCGCCTTGATCGGCTTGTAGAGGGAGGCGACGTAGGCAAGGAACACCAGGAGGACGCCGAGGGACATGCGCCCGGACAGCACCCGGTTTGCTCCGAACCACAGGAGAATCGCGGTTGCCAATGCCGCGGACACGTCGACCGACGGGCCCATCCGCGCCTGGAAGCGCACAGCATTGAGGCTGGCGCGAAGGCTGTCCTGGTTCAGCCGGCCGAACTTCTCCGCGGAACGGTTCTCCAGCGAGAATGCCTGCACAACCTGGATGGCCGACAGGTGCTCGGTCGCCAACGCCGCGACGACGCCATCGGCCTTGCGCGCTTGGCGGGACGCGTGCTTCATCTCCCGGGTGGAGCGGGCGATCGCGAGGATCATGAACGGGGTCGTGAGCAATGCCAGCATCGTGAACTGCGGGTCGACGGCCGCCATGACCGTGACCATGCCGATCAAGAGCAAGGCGTTGGGCAGCATGACCGAGAAGGCCTGGACCAGCATGTCCTGGACCCGATCCACGTCTCCGGTGAGGCGAGCGGCCAGATCCCCGACCCTATGCTGGCCGTGGAAACGCAAGGACAGCCGTTGCAGATGGGTGAACAGATCCTCGCGGATGTCGTTGCCCATCCGCTGTCCGGCGCTCTCCATCATCCGGGTCGACCAGTAATCAGCAACCGCCGCGCCGACGGCGACGATGATGAGCAGGCCGACCGCCATCGCGAGGAGGGCTTTCGGCGTGGTCACGTGGGGCAGGAAACGGACCGCGTGTTGCAACCGTCGCCCGGGCGCGCGAAGCACGTCGTCGACCACGACCTTCAACGGCCACGGCTGGGCGAGACCCAGCACGATGTCGACGACCGCGAGGCAGCCGCCGATGGCCAATGCGCCTGAACGCCGGAGGAGGAAGCGGCGGAATCGCCAGAACGTCCGGATCAAAACGTGACCCGCTCCGCGAGCCCGGCGAGGATGGACGCTGCGGTGGCGGCGCCGTTGAGCGCGACGCCCGAGCGCTCCACCCGTTCTGGAGAGATCCGACGCGGCCGCTGCAGCAGTAGTTCTCGGACCTCGCCAGGGTCAGCGTCCTCGGCCACCATGTCGGCCAGGTCGAGCGCGGCCAGCCGCTCGGCGCGGATCGCCTGCTCGGCTCGCGGGGTCGTGCGAGGTTGCAGGACGGCGAACTGCCCCGCGGCAAGAGCCTCGAATGTCGAGTTGTAGCCCGCCATCTGCAGGACCGCCGACGCCCGAGCGAACAGCGGCCCGCAACCCTTCGTCTCCGTGTGCATCCTCATCCGGCCGGCTGCCAGGGACCCGCCAGACCGCGATACCAGCGCCGCCGCGTCAGCGTAGGGACCTACCGCGAACTCCGCCCTCCACGACGGCAGACCTTCGAGAACGCCGACAGCCAGCCCGAACAGCGCATCGCCGTCGCCGCCGCCACCCGCGGTCACGGCAAGAAGATTCCGTTCCAACGAATCGCACGCCGCCGCCTCGGCCACCCAGCCGCAGTACCGCGGCCGAAACGGCAGCCCATACTCGCGTTCATGGTCGCAGAAATGCCGCGCCCCGTACACCAGCACCTCGTCATAGAGCTCCCCAACATCCGCCCAGCCCGCTCCGGCGAGTTCCAACCGGACGACCTCAGGCGCGTCCAGGATGTCGCGCAGCCCAAGAACCGCGCGCCCACCCGCAGACCTTGCCAGGTCCAGACCAATACGAAGCTCGCCGCCCGTGCCGAGGGGATGCCGATCCACGATCACCACATGAGGTTCGAAACGCTTTACGCATTCCGCGAACCGGCGCGCCCGCTCCTCCACCGCGGCCTCGAACGTCAATCCGACCGACCGGTAGCCCCGACCGGTCGCCTTCAACAACGGGGGAACCGGCACCACCGTCAGGCGAGGCTGATCCAGCCACGCAGGACGCTGCGGCAATCCAGTGATCAACATCACCTGGCAACCAGGGTCGCCCGCGAGGAGGGCGTCGGCGATCAAGCTATTCCGTCTGGTATGACCCAAGCCGAAGCCGTCGTGCGAGGTGAACAGGTAGCGCGGACTCATCGACCTACCAAACCCTCAGTAGCTCTCTGATGTGGCAGCGACGAACCACGCTGTGAAACGCACGAACATCCGTCAGATCGCTCGACCAACCAACAACTTGCGCTCCATCCCACTCGTCACACCCATCCGCCTTGAACATCGTCGCCTCGAAGGACATCGTCCATGGCCTCGCCAACCTTGAGCCGCCCGCACCCAATCGCCGGACAGCACCGTTACGGACCGGTCCCCAATCGACACCGAGCCGCTGGGTGAGTTCCCACCGCAGGTGCGCCTCGTAGAGGTAGCCGGCGGGGGCGGACCACGCGTACAACGGTCGAGCATCAAGCGCCGTCCAACGATGATCCGTCGCGGTGTGCGCGAGGTTGGCGATCACGACATGGGTACGGAGGTGCGGGTCGCCAGCCCAGGACGTGCGATGCCGGAACCCGGCCGCGACGGACCCATCCCCATCCAGGACTGTGAGGCCGCCGTTGCCGCGCCGGACCCGACACGCCGCGTCTTCGAAGACCTGGAGTGCGGCTTTGACGGCTGCGTCGGCACTGTTGCGGACATGATTCGACACTTCCGGGCCGCCGAGCGCGAAGAGGAGCGACATGGACTTTGGTGCGCAGAACGTGGCGTCGAACCCCGCGACCGTCGGCACCGACGTGCTGCCGTCAACCGGCCGTCACTCGCCGGATCGACATGCGCGAGGACCCTGCCGCGCATCCGCATCGACCGTCCCTTCGTGGCCGAGCAGTGGTGTTGCCGCGCCGGCCCACTGGCCGGGCGCTTCTTTCCCACCCGTGTAGTACTCCTCCGCACCGGGCGCGACGGTGTCGAGGTAATACTGCTGCTGGCCCGGCGCCAGCTTCCCGAGGATCAACACGCCCGCACCCCGCGGCGGCGGACGGCCCGGCAGCATCCGGCAGGCGCAAGTGCGTCGACGTAAAAGGGGTGGGCAGTCAAAAACGTAAACGGGAACGTGTTCGCGTCTTGACGCGCGGCGTGGGCTGACTGGTGAGCGGGCAAGGACGTGCGAGCAGACGAATTGCAGGTGCGGTCACTGGCGTGCATGCGGCCGGTGCGGACGGTCATGAGATGGCCTGCGCGAGCATTGGACGAACAGGTGGTGCGGACGCGGAGTCCGGAAGCGCGGTGCAGACCCATGATGCAGGCGCGCGGTGCAGACCACCGTGTACGCGGTCAACGGGACCGTTCAGACGGCCGCGAAGGTCCTGGTGGTGCGATGCGCGCGTTTGCCGATATGGCGACATCGCTCGGCGGTCAGGGCTGTGATGCCACGGTGCGAGTTTCCGTTGCGGCCACTGCGTTCTGTACGTTTCCGACTGTTATCCTTTCTAAACTGCCAGGGTTGAGAAGGGATCCGATGAACCATGAGGTCGTCACGGTCGAGTGGGAGGGACGTCCCATCGAGGCGTTCGTTCCAGCTCCCCTGTCGGACGTTGGTGAACTCGGTTCCGCCGCTCGACTCGATGCGGCCCGCGCTGAGGGAGTCCTCACCGGGACGGCTGCTCGGCACGACCCGCGCCTCGAAGTCGCTGCTCGGTTGCTGCTGCGCGCGGAAGGGGTGGCCTCGAGCAGGATCGAAGCAATCAACGCACCGGCCGACGCGGTTGCGGTCGCAGATGTCGATCCGTCGGTGCCAGGTCCGGCGGCAGAGGTCGCCGACAACTTGCGCGCGCTTGACGCGATGCTGGCGCACGAGGGTTCACTCACCCGTGAAGACGTGTGGAAGTGGCACCGCATCCTGATGGCGTCGGCAGAGCTCGACGCAGATCTCAAAGGTGCCTGGCGCGATCGCCTCGGCTGGGTTGGTGGACCGACCCCACGTCGGGCGGCGTACGTCGGTGCGCCCGATGACCGCATCGATGCGCTGATGGTCGATCTCGTCGCCTATGCGAACAAGCCGTCGCACGACCCGGTCACGGCCGCCGGCCTCCTCCATGCGCAG
>JBKJUD010000215.1:0-3563 GCA_046590735.1 Candidatus Eiseniibacteriota bacterium
GCGGCTCACCGCCACCGTGCACCACGAGGTGTTGAACGCGGACGCCGGCCGTTACCTGGCGGCGCATCGGCTCGAATGGGCCGCCACGCCGCGCCTGCGTCTCGGATTGGCGGAGGCCGCGACCTACACCTCGCGCAGTCCCGAGCCGCTGTACTGGCTCGGGTTCTATCCCTACACGCTCGTCCAGCGGGAGGTGGCGGTGGATGCCGGGGCCGACACCGCCTCGGACGCCTCACGCAACAACCTCGAAGCCTCGCTCGATGCCCTGTGGCGCCCCGTCGACGGACTCGAACTGCGCGGCGAACTCCTGGTCGACGACGTGCAACTCGGCGCGGTGACGACGCCCAACCGCGGTGGCGTGCAGCTGGGCGCCAGCCTGGTGCGCGGCGGCGCGCGCGGCGTGTGGGGCGCGCACGGCGAGTACACGCGGGTTTCGCGTCACACCTACAGCGTCTACTACTCGCACGATGGCGATCGCGACTTCCTTTTCCGCGGTCTGCCCCTGGGCTTCGTCGGCGGGCCGGGCAGCGAGGACGTGTTGTTGCGCGGCACCTGGGATCCCGCGCGCGAGTTGCAGTGGGGGCTGGCGGCGCAGCAGACCCGCAGCGGGGACGAGGCACTGGGCGTGCCGTGGCGCCCGGGCGACCCGGCGACCGGCGCATGGGAGATGGTAGGCCCGGTGGAGCGCCGCCGCAGCGTCGTGCTCACTCTGCGCTGGGAGCGCCGGCAGAACCAGTCGTGCAGCGCCGGCATCGGCTACCTGGACGTGGCGAATGCCGGACACGCGACGGGCCGCGGTCGCCGCGGCCCGGTGGGATGGATCGGAGTGGAGGTGCGCAAGTAGCGCACGGGGCCGCCTAGCGGGCGCCGCCGCCCGGGCCGCTGACGCCTTGCAGCAGCGAGAGGTACTTCTGCGCCGTGGTGTCCGCCGGGTGGGTGGACAGCCAGCGGGTGACCGCCTCGGCGGCCTTGCTGGGCTGGTTGTGGCGCACCAGATCGCTGACCAGGTCCTGCACCGGGTCGAACGTGGCGTTGGGCTTGGTGGCCGCGAGGTCGAGCAGCTGGTGGCCCTCGGCCGTGCGTCCCCGATCCAGATACAGCATGCCGAGACGCCACGGATACTCGTAGAGCTCCGGGTCCTTCGCGGCCGCGGCCTTGTAGAGCGACTCCGCGCGCGCCCACGCCCCCTGCTCTTCCATCGACCGTCCCGCCCACACGATGAAGAACGGCAGCGTGGGCGCCAGCTTCGAGGCCTGCAGGATGTGCTCGACCGACGACCGCATGTCGCCGTGGCGGCGGGACTCGGCGCCAAGGTCGAAATGCGCCATCGCGATGCCGTTTTGCAGGAAGCCGTAGGTGTTGTCGTCGCGGTAGACCGACGGATCCAGATTGCCCTGCGCGTCGAGCAGTCCGCGAATCTTGAGACCGGCGAGTTCGCGTGCCATGCCGGCGCGGTCGACGGAGAGCGAGTCGGGGACGGGATGCGGCATGACGCGGTAGGCGAGGGCGCTGCGCACCGTCCGGCCGGCGAAGTCCTGCGCGTCCGGCACCGAGAACGCAAAGTAGATCGGGCGGCTGGCGCCGGTGGCCTCGATGATGCTGTGCACCGCGATGTCCTTGGGCATGACGATCTGCCCGGTGCTCTGGTCGCGGTAGGCCTGCAGGTCGTTGATCTCGGCGTCGGTCAGGGTGGACGGCACCTTCGGATCGAGCGTGGTGACTTGCCTGACGTACCACGGAGTGTTGAGCAGCGAGAGGTTGACCACGCGGATGTCGGTCCGGATGCCCTCGACGTACTGCACGTACCACAGCGGGAAGGTGTCGTTGTCGCCGTTGGTAAAGAGGATGGCGTTCTTCTCGAGCCCCTCGAGCACCGCGACCGCGAAGTCGCGGGCCACGAAATTGTGCGAGCGGTCGTGGGTGAAGGCGTAGCTGCGGACGAGGAAGACGCCGACCAGGGCCGCGACGATCAGCCCCGCGCACGCGAGCAGGTACCCGCTGCGACCCTGTGACGCGGCGGCCTCGGGCGTGTGTTCGGCGGCGGGTGGCGGCATGGACGTCCTCCTTGTGATTCGGATGCGCGGGAAGCCGAGCACGCTAGGAGGGGGACCGCCCCGGTGTCAAGCGCCACAGCAGACGCGCCGTCGTACCCCGGCGGGCCGGCCCGGCGCACGAGCGCGACCGTGGCCGCGCATCGCGTTGGGCGGTCGCCGGGCGGTCGCCGGGGATTTTGGCGGTGCGCGACCGCTGTCGTCCCCGCCTGCTAGACTCCGCGGCTACTCCATGGACCTCCAGACCCCGATCCAGTTCGTGCCCGGCGTCGGACCGCGGCGCGCCGAGTTGTTCAGCCAGCTCGGCGTCCGGACCGCCGGCGAGTTGTTGCTGCACTTTCCGCGCGATTACGTCGACCGCAGCCGCATCCGGCCGATCGCCCGGCTGCAACCCGGCGAGACGGCCACCGTCGTCGCCCGGGTGCGGGCGGTGCGTACCGTGCGGGCGCGGCGCGGCCGCGCCGATGTCCACGCACGGGTCGCCGACGCCAGTGGCGAGTTGCAGTGCGTGTGGTTCAACCAGCCGTTCCGGGAAAAGCAGCTGCCCGTCGGCACGCTCCTGCTGTTCAGCGGCGAGGTCGGCGTCTTCCGCGGCGTGCAGATGGCCAACCCGGATTTCGAGCCGCTCGACGAGGACGAGCGGCAGCGCTTGCACACCGGCCGCATCGTCCCGGTGTACGCGCTGACCGAGGGCCTGAGCCAGAAGATCGTCCGCCACGCGGTGATGGAGGCGCTCGGCAGCGCCACCGCGCCCGACATCCTGCCCGAGGCGATCCGCGCCCGGTACAGCCTGGCCCCGTACGCGGAGGCGCTGCGCGGCATCCACTATCCCGACGACTTCGCGCAACGCGACCGGGCGCGCGAGCGGCTCGCCTTCGAGGAGCTGTTCGTCCTGCAGCTGACCCTGCTGGCCCGCCGACGCGCGGAAACCACCGGCGCGCCGGGGATCGTCTTCCCCATCGACGGCCCGCTGGTGCGCGCCTTTCGCGCCGCGCTGCCGTGGACGCTGACCGGCGCGCAGGAGCGCGCCTGGCGCGAGATCGCCGCCGACCTCGCGCAGCCCTCGCAGATGCACCGCCTGCTGCAGGGTGACGTGGGCTCGGGCAAGACGGTCGTCGCGGCGCTCGCCGCGATGGCCGCGGTCGACGGCGCCCACCAGGCCGCGCTGATGGCGCCGACGGAGATCCTCGCCGAGCAGCACTTCCGCTCTCTGCAGACGATGTGCGCGCCGCTGCCGGTGCGCGTCGCGCTGCTCAGCGGCCGGGTGAAGGGCGCGGCGCGCAAGGAGATCCTCACCGGCATCGCCAGCGGCACGGTGCATGTCGTGTGCGGCACGCACGCGCTGATCCAGGAGGCCGTCCGCTTCGATCGGCTCGGGCTGCTCATCATCGACGAGCAGCACCGCTTCGGCGTGCGGCACCGTGTGGCGCTGCGGGCCAAGGGCGAGGCGCCGGACAGCCTGGTGATGTCGGCGACGCCGATCCCGCGCACGCTGGCGATGGCGTTCTACGG
>JBKJUD010000022.1:0-3125 GCA_046590735.1 Candidatus Eiseniibacteriota bacterium
GGCTGATGACGCCGGGATGCAGCGCAGCGAGTTCCTCGATCGACTGCGCGAGGATGTCGCCGTCGTTCCACGTCGGACACATCACGATCTGCGTGTGCATCTGGATGCCCTGCTCGATGAACATGCGCATCATCGGCAGCAGTTCCTTCGCGCGCTTCTGGCCGCCGAGCAGCCGCGTGCGCACCACGGGATCGGTGGCGTGCACCGAGATGAACAAGGGATTGAGATTCTGCTCGATGATGCGGTCGACGTCGGACTGCTTGAGATTCGTCATCGTGATGTAGTTGCCGTAGAGAAACGACAACCGGTAGTCCTCGTCGCGGATGCGCACGCTGGCGCTGCGGCAACAAGTGCGTGTTCTGGTCCACGAAGCAGAACACGCACTTGTTGCCGCAGCGCTTGGGCTCCATGCCGTCGAAGGAGAGGCCGAACCCTTTGCCGTATTCGCGGACGTACTCGAGCGTGCGCGGAACGCCTGCCGGGTTGACCACGGTGACCGCGCCGGTCTCCTCGGCGCTGCGGAAGGCGAAGTCGAGCGGGTCCACCAGCGCGACACCGTCGATGTGGGTCACGCGGTCGCCGGCCTCGATCCCCAGGGAGGCGGCCAGGCTGTCCGGCTCGACACCGGTGACGACCATCTTGTGTCCTGCCACGACAAACTCCGATCTACGGCACTGCGACGGCGGAAGCGGCGCGCGAGGGGCGATTCGCGGCAAAAGACCACGGCAACGCACCGTCCCCGCGACGCGCAGCGCTCAACCTGTCGGGCTGTCGGGGACTGGAGCGGGCAGCGGGACTCGAACCCGCGACCTTCTGCTTGGGAAGCAGATACTCTACCACTGAGTTATGCCCGCGTACGGTACTCGATGCGGCAGGGATTCTGCGGCACCGCTTCTCCCTCTGTCAAGCGCGGGGGGCGGCGCGGTCCTGCGGGAGGCGCCTCGGTGGCTCATCCGGGGACGAGGGCTTCGCCCCACACCGCTCGGGCGCGGGTCGCCAGCTCCTGTGGCGTCTCCCCCGCCTCGACCGGCAGCCGTGTGACCCCGGGCTGCGCCTGGAACCAGATGCGCTGGCGGCGCGCGTACTGCCGCGTCGCCCGCACGATGGCGTCGAGCAGTGTCGTCTCGTCGGCCCCGTCGAGCGCGGGGTCGAGCAACGACGCGTACCCGACCGTCTTCTCGAGCAGCGGCCGCGCGCCGGGCCAGCGCGCCAGCACCGCGGCGCACTCCTCGCGCAGGCCGCCGGCGAGCATGGCGGCGGCGCGCGCACGGATGCGCCGCTCGAGGTCGGGCAGCGCGCGCTCGAGGTACACGACGCGCAGCGGACGCGGCGGATGCGCGTCGCGGGCGCGGCGTTGCAGCGTCGACGCGGGTTCGCCGGCGAGGTCGTGAATCTCCAGCGCGCGCACGATGCGCACCTGGTCGCGCGGGGCGAGACGCGACGCGGTCTCCGGGTCGCACGCGGCGAGGCGCGCGTGCAGCGACGCAAGGCCCTCGCGCTCCGCCTCGGCAACGAGCCGCGCGCGCACCGTTGCGTCCTGCGGCAACTCCGCGGCCAGCGCGCCACTGGCGGCCCGCACATACAACCCGGCGCCGCCGACGTAGAGCGGCACCCGCCCGCGCGCGCGCACGGCGAGTTCGGCCTCCCACGCAGCGCGCGCGAAGCGACCGGCGTTCATCACGTCATCAGGATCGGCGAGGTCGAGCAGATGGTGGACGACTGCCGCGCGCTCGGCGGCGGAGGGTGTGGCGGCGCCGATGTCGAGTCCGCGGTAGACCTGGCGCGAGTCGGCGGACAGCACCTCGATCGGCGCCTGCAGCGACAGCGCGACCGCCACCGCCGTCTTGCCGCTCGCCGTCGGACCCGCCAGGCACAGCAGCGGCGTCCCGGCGAGCGCCGCCGGCACGGTCATCGGCCCGGCGGAACGGCCAGCGCCACCGGATCGTGCTCGTCGTAGCCGTTGAACAGCGGCTGCGGTTCCTGCCCCGGGCGGCGGACCATCACGGTGCATGCCGCGTAGTCGGGATCGGCCGCCACGTCGAGCAGCGCCTCGACGCCGGCGAGTGGGCCGGCCGGCGCCTTCACCCGTTCGTAGCGAGCGAGCCGGCTGCCGAGCATGCCGCGCGCCTGCGGCACCGCCAGGTCACGCACCCGGCTCTCGTAGCCTTGGGTTCGGAGGTACGCGGCGGTGGACTCCGCCTCGGCGCGGGCGCCGTAGAATCCCACCGCGGTCCCCCACTTCCCCGCGCCGTCGGCGATCGGCCACGCGTGGTAGCCGGCGGTGACCAGGCTGCCCGTCAGTTCGTCCGCGCGGGTGGGATCGGACAGTCCGTACGCTTCGGCCACGGCGAGCATCCCGGCGGGGGCGAGCGTGCGCGCCCAGGCCACGTGGGCGTCGGGGAGCAGCGCGACCCGCTGCGGCGCAGCGTCCGCCGGCGGAACTGTGACCCGCGTGAGTTGCCCGGCGACCGTGTTGTACCAGAACGTGCCGTGGGGCCCGCCGAGAAAGCCGGCCAGCGCGCTCGTGTCCTCGAGGACATCCACGGCGTGCGTCGACGGCGTGTACAGCACGCAGGCGGTGCGCGACACGAAGGGGCGCTTGCGATAGAGCCCGGCGGACACCACCCAGCGCGGCGTGCCCTGCACCTGCTGCGCGAACAGCACCGTCAGCTCCGGCGCGGCACCCTTGGCCGGGGTGGTGACGCGCAGCGCGCGGCTGAGCGCGCGGATCAGCGCGGTCCGGGCTGCCCCGGTTTCGAAGGACGCGGGCGTGCGCGCGGAGAGGTGGAAGCGCACCAGCTCCGGCATCGCGCCGACCTGCGCCGGCCGCGCGCCCTCCGGCTGCAGGTGCCGCAGGCCGGTCAGCCCGACGCTCTCGCTGCCGCGATCGAGGATCCACTGCTCGTTGCATCCTAGCGCCAATTCGGTGATGCAGCCCGTCCACGCGAGGAAGCGGCCGTCGGCGGCGAAGCCGGTGCGGCGCAGGTAGAGGTCCGAGGCGGGCTGGCGCCAGATCACCTGTCGCGTCGTCCCGCCCGCGGCTGGCATGATGTAGGCGCCGCAGGCATCGGCGAACAGGATGCTGTCGCCCTTCGGACTCAAGGCGAAGGTCTCCACCCGTGGAC
>JBKJUD010000448.1:0-7291 GCA_046590735.1 Candidatus Eiseniibacteriota bacterium
GCACCGACGACGGGCTGATCCAGGTGAGCGAGGACGGCGGCAAGCACTGGCGCAAGCAGGACACCTTCCCCGGTGTGCCGCTACGGAGCTACGTCAGCGAGGTGATGGCCTCGCAGCACGACGCCAACACCGTCTACGCCGCGTTCGTGAATTACAAGGAAGCGGACTTCACGCCGTACGTCCTGCGCAGCCGCGATCGCGGCCGCACCTGGACGATGCTCACCGGTGGCCTGCCGGCGCGCGGCTCCACATTCTGCCTCGCCGAAGACTCGGTCGACCCGCAGCTGCTGTTCTGCGGCACCGAGTTCGGCTGCTACGCCACCGTCACCGGCGGCGCAAAATGGTTCCAGCTCAAGAGCGGCCTGCCGACGATCCAGGTGCGCGACATGGTGATCCAGTCGCGGGAGAACGACCTGGTGCTCGCCACCTTCGGCCGCGGCTTCTACGTGCTCGACGACTACTCGCCGCTGCGCCGACTGACCACGGCGACGCTCGAGAGGCCGATGACGGCGTTCCCGGCCAAGAGCGCGCTGCTGTACGTGCCGTGGTCGCCGATCGGCGGACGCGACAAGGGCAGCCAGGGCGACAACCTGTTCGTCGCGCCGAACCCGCCGTTTGGCGCGGTACTCACCTACTACCGCCGCGACGGGATCAAGAGCCGCAAGGAGGCGCGGCAGGAGAAGGACAAGGAACTCTGGGACAAGGGCGGCGACCTGCGCTATCCCTCTTGGGACAGCCTGAAGGCGGAGGACCGCGAGGAAGACGCCGTGACCATCATCACGATCGCGGATGCCGAGGGTACTCCGGTGCGCCGCCTGACCGGCCCTGTGGGCAGCGGGTTCTCGCGCGTGGCCTGGGACCTGCGCTTTCCGCGGCCGGATCCGGCGAGCCTCACGCCGCCGAGCAACGACATCCCGTGGGAGGAGGCCTCGGTCGGCCCGTTCGTGGCGCCGGGGCGCTACACCGCGAGCTTCGCCACGCGGGTCAACAGCGTCGTGACGCCGGTGGGTGAGCCGGTGACGTTCGACGTGGAGCCGCTGGCGAATGCGTCGCTCGCGGCCACCGACCGCGCCGGCGTGCTGGCGTTCCAGCAGAAGACCGCGCGGTTGCAGCGCGCGGTGCTCGGCGCCTCGAACACCGCGGAGGAAGCCGCCAACCGGCTGGCGTTCCTCAAGCAGGCGATCGACGACGCGCCGGGCGCCTCGCCGGCACTGCGCGACGCGGCGCGGCAACTCGAGCTTCGCCTGGCCGACCTGCGCGTGACGCTCGAGGGCGACCGGGTGAAGGGTTCGCGCAATGAGCCGACGGACCCGTCGATCAGCGACCGCGTCAGCCGCATCATCGGCAACCAGTGGCGCAGCACCACCGACGTCCCGGGCACCGGGCGCCACGAGTACGACCTGGCCGCGAGCGCGTTCACCACCGCGCTGGCCAGCTTGCGGCAGATCGTCGCGGTCGACATTCCGGCGCTCGAGGCGCGTGTCGATGCCGCCGGCGGCGCGTGGACGCCGGGCCGCGTGCCGGAGTGGAAGCCGGAGTAGGGTTCGACAACAGCGCGCAACGCAGAAGCGGCGGAGCCGGTCTCGACTGGCCCCGCCGCTCATGTGTGGTGCCGCGTGCGCCGCGCTACTCGACCGGGTCCTCCAGACGGATCGCGACCCGCGGGCGCCACTGCGCCTGCGCGAGGTCGATGGTGCCATCGGGACGCAGCCGGATGTTCTCGGCGCGCAGCATCGCACGCTGCACATCGCCGCCTTCGCGCGGCGGCAGGCTGATCGCGCCCTGCGCGTTGAGCACGCGATGCCACGGGAGCGCCTCGCCTTCCGGCGTCCGGTGCAGTGCGTACCCCACCTGGCGCGCGTGGCCGGGGAGTCCCGCGAGCGCGGCGACCTGGCCGTAGGTCGCCACGCGGCCCCGCGGGATGCGTCGCACCACCGCGTAGATGCGCGCGTCGTGCGAGTCCGCCGGGACGCGCCGGGCGGCCACGCCGCTACTCGTCGCCGAGGGGCGGCGTGCCGAGTTGCGCCATGTCGTGCAACGGCCCCGAGGCCATCGACTCCACCGGCACGCGGAGCGTCAGCTCGAATCCGCCGTAGGTCTGCGCGACGCCGTTGTAGATCAGCGCGAGCGCCGCAGTGAGGATCGTCAGCGGCACGAATCCCAGCACCAGCACCGCGCCGCTCCACATCCCCCACTCCACGTCGAGCGCGTTGAGCGCGATCAGCACCGTCGCGGTGAGCCCGAGAATGAACATCACCGTGAACCAGAACCCGAGCCCAAACAGCGACACCGAGCGCAGGTCGACGCGGTGCACCGTGACCCGCACCTCGTTGTCGCCACCGGTGCGCACCTCGCTCATCTCGGTCAGCCCGAGCACGAAACCGTGCCAGCGCTCGGCGGCGACGTTGTACAGCGCGGCGAGCATCGCCGAGGCGCCGGTGAACACCGCACCGTACACCACCGGCAGATAGAAGAACGCGTACATGCCGAAGCGGTTGCGATTGACGCCGGAGATCTCGAGCAGCGTGGTGACGAAGCCCACCACCGTCCAGAGCGCCACCCACCACACGCCGCCGAACACCACCGCCGAGCGCAGCCGCACCGCGTGCACGGTGACGTCGAGTTCGCGGCTCGCCTCGGGCGAGGGCTTCAGCTCGGTGAGCACCGCCGCGAAGCCGCCGAAGCGCCGCGCGATCACGTCGTAGATGGCCGCGATGCCGACGGTCAGCGGGGTGAACAGCGCGACGCCGGCGAGCGGATACATCACCACGATCAGCGCGGCGCGCTCGGCATCGAGTTCGTCCTGCAGCACGCTGTAGGCGGCGATGACGCCCACCAGGCCCCACAGCGCGGCCCAGAAGATGCTGCCGAAAATCAGAACAGAGCGCAGACCGATCTCGTGAAACGTCACCACTGGTGCGTTCGGACCGGTGGGGCCCTCGGGGTCGGCGGCGACCTCCTGCAGGAGGCGCCACAAGCGCGCGCTGGCTTCCCCCGGCACATGCAACGCCCGCATGGCGGTCCGCCCGACTTCGCGGCCGGCCTTCTGCATCTCGCGCTCGATGTCCCGCGGTGTGAACGGCATCAGGACCTCCTGGTCGACTGCGTCACGATCTCGGCCGGGCGCTCGCCCGCCGCACGCGCCGCCATTCTACGCGCGTTCGAACGCGGCGGCGAGTCCCTGCCCGCCGCTGATGCACAGCGTCGCCAGCCCACGGGCCGCGTCGCGCCGCCGCATCTCGTGCAGCAGGGTCACGACGATGCGCGCGCCGGTCGCCCCGATCGGGTGGCCCAGCGCGATGGCGCCGCCGTTGACATTCAGGCGCGCGCGGTCGAACTGCAGCTCGCGGTCGCAGGCCAGCACCTGCGCGGCGAACGCCTCGTTCAACTCGACGAGGTCGAAGCGGCCCAGGTCGCCGCCGGTGCGCGCCAGCAGCTTGCGGACCGCGGGCACCGGCCCCAGCCCCATGACCTTCGGGTCCACGCCGGCGCTGGCCAAGGCCTCCAGTAGCGCCAGCGGCCGCACGCCACGGCGCTCGGCCTCCGCGGCGGTGGTCAGCACGAGCGCGGCGGCGCCATCGGTGATCCCCGAGGAGTTCCCCGCCGACACCGAGCCCGTCGCGCTGAAGACCGGGGGCAGCTTGGACAGCGAGGCCAGCGTGGTGTCGGGGCGCGGGTGCTCGTCGCACTCGACCAGCGTCGCACCCTTGCCGCCCGGCACGGTCACCGGCGTCAGCTCGTCGTCGAAGCGGCCCGCGTCGATCGCGGCGGCCGCGCGACGCTGGCTCTCCAGCGCAAAGGCGTCCTGTTCGTCGCGGCCGATGTCGTACTGCGCGGCGAGCGTCTCGGCCGACTCGCCCATGGTCTGCTCGACCAGGAGACAGAGGAAGCCGTCCTGATACATCGCGTCGACCAGCGGCGCGTGCCCGAGCCGGTAGCCGAGGCGGGCGCGTTCGAGCAGGTAGGGCACGCGGGTCATGTTCTCCGTGCCGCCCACCACCACCATCGTCGCCTCGCCGAGCAGGATCGACTGCGCCCCCGCCAGCAAGGCTTTCAGTCCGCTGCCGCAGGCCATGTTGACGGTGAACGCCGGCACGGTCTCCGGGATGCCGGCGCGCATCGCCACCTGGCGGGCGGGATTCGGTCCGCCGCCGGCTTGCCGGGCGTTGCCGAAGATCACCTCGTCGACCGCGCCCGGGTCCACGCCGCCGCGCTCGAGCGCGGCACGCACGGCGACGGCGCCGAGTTCAGCGGCGGTCACGGTGGCGAAGGAGCCGAGGAAGCGGCCGATCGGGGTGCGGACGGCGGAGAGGATGGCGACGCGGGTCGGGGCGCTCACGCGGGAGACTCCTTCGAAGGGGACGCCGCCAGCGGCGCGTGGCCGCTGCCGCCGGGCGGCAGATCGCAGCCGGTGACCCGCCGGCAGGTGGCGCGGGCGCGGGCGACAACGACGCCATCGTCCAATCGCACTGTCTCGGCGAAGGCGCTGCGCAGGGGACCGTCGTCGTCCTCGAAGCGGGCAGTCACGCGGAGGCGGTCCCCGGGGGCGACCGGTTTCAGCAGCCGGACGACCAATTCAGCCGATACCGCGGGAAGCCCGGCATGGTACAGGCAGGCGATCATCGCCTCATCCATGACCAGCGACAGGAACCCCCCGTGGACGATGCCCTTGTAGCCCTGATGCTCCCGCCGCGGCGTGAACTCTGCCCCGAAGCTGCCCTCGGGGAAGGTCTGGAACGCCAAGTGCAGCCCCACCGGGTTGTTGGGGCCGCAGGCGAAGCACATGAGATCGTCGGGATCGGCTGTCATGGGAGGTGCGGCAGTATACGGAGCGCCGCCCGCGCGGGTCAACGCGCCGACCCCGCGCCGCGAGCGTCCGATGTTATCACTGCCCATGAGTGCAGGTCAATAGGGTCACTGGGGTTGCTTTTGGTCGGAGGGGTCGTGTAGGGTCATCGGCGCTGGGGTCGTTGAAGGATGCCAGCGGACGCGCCAGCACACGGAGTCTGGCGTGGCAGCGGATCTTCTCACCACGGGGCGCCACGGGCCGCCAGGGAGAAGCCGCTCCAGGGTGGCGCAGGATGGCGCCGGTTGCCCGAGTTCGACACACGTGTCACCCAGTCTGCTTGGGGAATGCTCGATCGGGATTCCCCTGCCCGCTCACGGGCCACTGTTCGGAGAACCTGCCGACGATGATGAATCGCCTGACGCCCCTGCGCCTCGCCGTGATCCTGCGCCCGTCCCGACTCGGAGCGCGTACACCCTTGCGACGGCGGATCCGTCGACTCGTGGGTACCGCCGCCTTGGTGGCGCTCTCGTTGGTCGGCTGGAGGGCAACACAGGTGGTCGACGTCCTCCTCGGCAACTCCACCTTCCCGACGCCGGGCGTCGCGTTGCAGTCGATCTCGCACACGCTGGCCGCGCCGTTGTACACCAACCCCGTCGCGCGCCGCGCAACCGCCGTCCCCACCGAGGTGACCGACGGATCGCGCCTCGTCTACGGCACCATCAGCACCTACCAAGCGACGCCGGCTCAGGCCGACAGTGACCACACCATCACCGCCTCGGGATTGTGCGTGGTCCCGCCGCCGCCGTACGAGATCGTCGCCAACAACTCGCTGCCCTTCGGCACCAAGGTGAAGATCCGCAACCGCGTCTATGTCGTGGCCGACCGGATGAACTCCCGCTACGGCGCCCGCCACTTCGACATCCTGACCCAGGGCCGCAACTACAAGCTCCGCAACGAACCGGTGCTGATCCTCTCGAAGTCCTGAGACGGGGCGGTCACTCACGGCGCGGCTTGCGCGATCGACTATTCGACCCGCATCCACGTCCCGCCCCGGCCTGCGCAAGGATTCCGCCACCTGCGACTGACCGACGAGTCGCTCGCGCTCGAGCACTTCAACTCTGTCGATGTCTCCGATTTTCTCTCGCGCCTTACCCGGTACACGGCGATCGAGGCGCGCAACGCGGCGGCCTCGCGGGAACCCTGCCGGCGAACCTCGCGCCGTGTGGCAGGCTGGACGCGAGGTTCGCTCGCGCGATGTTCGCCGGGGAGGCTGGCGCGCCGGGTGGCGTGGCGCGGGTCTCTGTGCGCTCATGATCTACTTTCGCCGCTTCACCGCGCTCTGGCGTCTGAGCGACGCACGCCTCGGCCCGTTCGTCGATGGCGCGGACGCCGCCCAGGCTCACGCCGATCGACTGCTCGACTTGGCCGCCCGGACGGGCACGCCCTTGCCCCGCGTGCGATGTGGGGGTCCGATCCACGCTCGTTGCGTCGCCTCGACGTGGAGCTCCACCCTGCATTCGCCGCCTTGCTGCACGACCCCGCGATCTACCCCGCGTACGAGTCGCGCGGCGAGGCGGCGGAGTTTCTCGCCATGCCACACGTGGACTGGGACGCGAGCTGGCTGGCCATCGCCGACGGGCAGCCGGTGGGCTTCGTGCTGAGCCTGTACATCGCCGAGGGCACGCCCCCGTTCGCGCAGGTGCTGTTGGGCGTCCTGCCGGGATGGCGGCGGCGCGGGATCGCCCGGCAGCTGCTCGAGCGCGCCTGCGACCACTACCGCGGCCGCGCGGCGCTCGTGCGCACCGGGGTGGACACCCGCTCCCGGTCGGCGGACCCGTTCCTGCGCGAGCGTGGCTTCATGCCGGCGCGCCACTTCTGGTCGATGCATCGGCCCATGACGGACCTCGCTGCCGTCGAGTGGCCGGCCGGCATCCGCACCCGCGTCTTCGACGGGAGCGACGCGATGCGCGAGGAGTTCCGGCACATCGTGCACGAGGCCTTCGCCGCGAGTTGGGGCTTCGTGCCGTGGACGATCGAGGGCGCGCGACTCGAGACCTCGCGACCTTCATTCCGTGCCGACGGCTTGGTGCTCGCCTATCGCCACGCCGCCGTCGTCGGTTTCTGCGAGAACATCGTGCAGGGACGCCGGGGCGACCTCGACACGCTGGGCGTCGCGCCCGCGGCCCGCGGCATCGGGCTGGGCCGCGCCCTGTTGCGCTGGGGCGTCGCGTGGCTGCAGGCGCAGCCCGTCGACCGCGTCACGCTTCTCGTCGACGGCGAGAACGACGCCGCCCTGCGGCTCTACCGCGGGGAAGGCTTCGCGGTGGCCTCGGAGCGCGTGGTGTGGGAGTTGCCCCTGCCTTGACGCTCCCTGCCGCACCTCGTACGCTCGGGTCCGACGGGCACGGGGAAGGTGCCGGCTCGCGTGCGGTCCACTCGCGCGCGGCACCTGAGGGGAGGGTAGCGAGGATGTCAGCGCGGCGCGCGGAACGATTGATCGAC
>JBKJUD010000468.1:0-7745 GCA_046590735.1 Candidatus Eiseniibacteriota bacterium
GCGAGGTGCCTCCATATGCCGGTGGGCCGATTGTGGGGGGGGGCGTTAGGGGTGTCAAGGCGGGGGGGCGGGGGGGGGGACGCGACCAGGCCTCGCCACACCGGAACGAATCGCCCACAGCCACTCTCTATCCGGGGGACGACCAGACACCCTGCCCCCCTCGGGAGACGACCATGACAACGGCGACCGCGACGACGCACCTGGAGCGACCTGGTGTCGCACGCTGGCGGGCGCTTGTGCCCCGCCGCCCCGCGCGCCCTGCGCAGGAGCTTACGGCCGAGCGCGCCACCGACGTCGCAGTCGCCTACGCGGCCTTCGCGCTGTGCGCCGTGCTGCCGGTGTTCGCGGGGTCTGCCGGGGAGGTCGCGGCGGTGATGAATCTGCCGGGGGCCTTCGCGGGGGCCGGCGGGGGCGTGGGAGCTTTGCTCGGCTGGGCGCTGGTGGGGGCGGCGCTCGGTTCGCTGCTGGTCCCGCGCGCATGGAAACACTCGTCGGCCACGCTGGTGTGGCTGACGCCGCTGCTGGTGACGTTCGCGGCCGCCCTCTGCGTCCTCGTGGCACAGCTCCAGGTCGTCCACTCGGTGGTCGCGGTGCGGCTCGACCAAGCGAGTTCGCTGTTCGGGGCGGGCCCGATGGACCTGCCCGAAGTCGGCCCGTACCACGTCGGCCTCGGCGCCTACGCCACGCTGGCGGTCGCGGCGTACATCGCTCTGCGCGGCGTCCAGCACTGGTCGCGACCGGGACACTGACGCGCGGCCGTGTTCAGCGCACCTCCGCCGTGGTCCCCGGGAACTCCCCCCGCGGCTCGAGGCGGCCGCCGAGGTGGGCGGCCAGGAACTCCTCCATGCGCGCGTAGAAATCGAGGGAGTTCGGCGTGCGCACGAAGCCATGCCCTTCATCCGGATAGACGACGAAGGTCACCGGGAGCTTGCGCTCCCGCATCGCGGCGACCAGTTTCTCGGAGTTGGCGAGGCTCACCCGCGGATCGTTGACCCCATGCCCGATGAGCAGTGGAGCGCGGATATTGGCGGCGTACGTCAGCGGCGAGATGCGCGCGTTGAGCGCCGCGTCGGTCGTGGGATCGCCGAAGCGCACCTTCCAGCGGATCAGACGCGGGCCCCAGTAGGCGGGGAACGACGCGAACAGGGTCTTGATGTCCGACGGACCGACCAGGTCCACCCCGCATGCGTACGTTTCCGGCGAGAAGACCAGGCCGCACAAGGTGGCGTACCCGCCGAAGGATCCGCCGTAGATGCCGACGCGCTTCGGGTCCACGATGCCGCTGTCGATCGCGGCCCGAGTGGCCGCGAGGATGTCGCCCAGCACCTTGCCCGGCCCAAACTCGCGATCGCCGGCGTTGAGCAGCGCCCGCCCGAATCCGGTGGAGCTGCGGAAGTTGACGTGCAGCACTGCGTAGCCGCGATTGGCGAGCCACTGCGCTTCCGCGTCGTAGCCCCACCATGTCCGAGCCCAGGGTCCGCCGTGCGGCACGACGACCATCGGCAGCCCGTGCGCCGGCCCGCCCGCCGGCAGCGTCAGGTAGCAGGGGATGTCCAGGCCGTCGGGCGCACGCACCGGGAACGGCGTCATCGACGCGAGCGTGTAGGTGTTGAGCGCGGGCTGGGCGACGAACACGAGCGCCAGCGTGCGCGCGCGGCGGTCGTAGGTGTAGTAGGCGTTGCTCGCGGAGTCGGGCCAGTAGCCGACCAGCCAAGTCGCATCGTCCGCGGAGCGGGACAGCACCCCGAGTTCGCCCGGGTGCTGGGCGCGGAGAAAGGCGAAGTCGGGGGCGAGCGCGTGGTCGAGCACGATCCAGTCGGGCAGCAGGTACTCCACCGCAATCGCCTGGATCGCGCCGGTCCGCGGATCCTCCAGGCGCTTCGGCGGGCTCATGCCGGTGACGCTGTGTTCCTCCTCGAAGTCGCAACGCTCGTCGTGCGCGAGCACCGCGACCACGCGGCCGTCGCGCGGATCCATCGTCACCAGGCGGCTGGTGTTGGCGCCGGCGGGGTCGTTCACGTACAGGAGGCGGCCGTCGGGTGTGAAGCCGAGAATCTTCTGCACACGGTCGCTGCCCACCGCGGCGAGCGGCCAGTGGGCGATCTCGCGCCACGCGTCCTCCGGCGTGTCGCGCACACGCAGGCGCATGCTGGCATCAGCTGGGTCCAGCGCGGTGCACGCGCGGATGCGGAACGCGGAGTCGACCGTCCAGTCGATCACGTCGCCGGGATTCTGCGTGTCGAACGTGACCGCGCCGGTGACGAGGTTGACGCGGTACATGTCGAACGCGCGCCGGTCGCGCAGGTTGAGGCCGACCAGCAGTTCGTCGGGATGCTGCACGTCGGTGTGCAGGCCCTCGACGCGTACGCCGCGCCACGGCGTGAGGTCGCGGACGACGCCGGTGGCCAGTTCGGCCGCGACCAAGTGGTAGGTCTCGTCGCCGTTGACGTCCTGCCGGAACAGCAGGTGGCGGCTGTCCGGCGCCCACTGGAAGCCGTAGATGTCGCGGGTTTCCGCGGTGGCCGCGCGCGCGGCCGAGGGCGCGTCGCCGAGGGCGCGCACGAAGATGTTGCTGACGCCGGCGGAGTCCGGCGCAGTGTAGGCGATGTAGGCGCCGTCGGGGGAGAGCGCGGGGGCATCCGCCGCCGGCACCCCGAACAGGACCTCACGCGGGATCAGCGGGGGGAGATCGGCGGCGGCGGGCGCGTGGGGCGCGAGGGCCGCGGCCAAAACCGCGGCGGTCACCAGTCTCGAATGCATGGGGAGGGCTCCTGCGCCGGGGGGCGGGAAAAAGTGAAGCTAGCGCATCCTCCCGACCGCGACAAGCTGCAGTCCGCGCGGTGAGGTGCCGACAAGATGTCCATGAGCCGCCTCCCCGCATTTCCCGACTGGTCGTTTCCCGACTTCACGCTCGCCACCCGCGCCGTCCTCGAGCACCTGCACGCGCGCTTGGGATTCCAGATGTGGATGGTGACCCGCACCGATGGCGTCGACGCCGTCGTCCTGCAGTCCTTCGACCACGGCTACGGCATGGGCAGCGGCGACGAGTTCCGCTGGGGCGACAGCTATTGCGCCCGCATGGTCGCCGGCCACGCCCCACGCGTGGCGCCGGCTATCCAGGCGGTGCCGGCGTACGCCGACGCGCCTATCACGCAGCAGATGGCGGTGGGCGCCTACATGGGTGTGCCGCTGACCCGCGGCGACGGCACCCTGTTCGGCACGCTGTGCGCGATGGACCCGAATGTGCAACGCGACGATTTGCACGACGAACTCCCGGCGCTCGAATTGGCCGCGCGGTTGCTCTCGAGCGTCCTCGACGCCGAATTGAAGACCGCCGAGGCCGAGCGTCGCGCCGAGTACGCCGAGGCCGCCACCACCGTCGACCCGCTGACCGGGCTGGTGAATCGCAAGGGATGGGAGCGTTCGATTCGCCGCGAGGAGGAGCGCTGCGCGCGCTTCGGCGCCTATGCGTCGGTCGTCTGGCTCGACCTCGACGGCGTGCGCAAGATCAACGACACCGGCGGCCGCGACGCGGGCGACGAGTACATTCGCCGCGCGGGACGCTGCCTGCAGGCCGCGGCGCGCTCGCACGACCTGGTCGCGCGACTGGGCAGCGACGAGTTCGCGCTGCTCGCGGTGGAATGCGGCACCACGGCCGCCGCGGCACTCGCGCGCCGCGTGCTCGCCGCGCTCGCGCGCAAGGGCGTGCGGGCGAGCCTCGGCGTCGCCACCCGCAGCGCGGCCAGCGGCGGCTTGGAGAAAGCCTGCACCGAGGCCGAGGCGCAGATGGCGCGCGTCAAGGCGTTGAAGGCGCGGCGCAGCTAGCGCTCAGATTCTCCTCCTCTTTCGCGCAAGGGAGGGTTGCGGATCGAAACTCTCCGTGCTGTGATCGTGGTGACCGAGAGCCCGCGAGCTGTATCCGCTCCGTCCTTCGCGTCCTGCGAGGGGGTCTTTCCGTCCCCCAGCTGCTCGACGATACGATCGACTGGGCGAAGCGCGTTGTTCCCGGAGAGGCCCTGCCCATCTTCCGATAGCCGGTTGGGCCTTGACCCGTAGCACGCGCCGCACAATCCTCCAGAGCCTATGGGCGCTTGGCATTTCAACTACGACGTCGCGCCGAAGGGCGTGAAGGTGACGCGCGGCGACGCGCGGCGCATCTTCCGTTACCTGCTGCCGGCCTGGCAGCCCTCGCTGCTGATCATCACCTGCATCCTGTTCACCTCGCTGCTCGGTCTCATCCCCCCGCTTCTGGTCCGCGAGCTCATCGACAAGGCGCTCCCCGCGCACGACGGCGCGCGGCTCAACTGGCTGGTCGCCGGCATGATCGGCGCGCCGCTGCTGGCCGGGCTGATCGGGGTCGGACAGAACTACCTGGTCACGGTGATGGGCCAGTCGGTGATGTTCGAGATGCGCAACGACATGTACGACCGGCTGCTGCGCCAGTCGTTGCGCTTCTTCACCAACACGCCGTCCGGGGAAATCCTCTCGCGCTTGCAGAACGATGTCGGCGGCGTGCAGGGCGTGATCACCGGCACGATGGTCAGCCTGGTCACCAACGCGTTCGTCGTGCTCACGACGCTGATCGTGATCTTCCGGCTCGACTGGCGCCTCGCGCTGGTAGCGGTGGCGGTGCTGCCGCTGTTCATCCTGCCGACGCGCCGCGTCGGGCAGTTGCGCAAGCGGATCTCGAAAGACACGCAGGAGCGTCTCGCCGAACTCACCTCCTACATCCAGGAGACGCTGAGCGTCAGCGGCTACCTGCTGACGCGGCTGTTCGGCGCGCAGCCGCACGAACGTGCGCGCTTCAGCGGCAAGGCGGCCGCGGTGCGCGACCTGCAGATCCGCCAGAATATGGTCGGCCGCTGGTTCATGATGTTCCTGATGCTGTTCATGAGCGTCGGGCCGGCGCTGATCTACTGGATGGGCGGGCACGAGGCGATCGCCGGCCACGTCACCATCGGGACGATCGTCGCGTTCGTGAGCTATCTCGGGCGGTTGTACATGCCGGCCTCCGCGCTGGTGAACGTGCACGTCGACCTGATGAGCGCGGCAGCGCTGTTCCGCCGCATCTTCGATTACCTCGACCTGCCCGTCGAGATCGCCGAGCCCGCGGTGCCGGTGCGCATCGAACACCCGCGCGGTGCGCTGCGATTCGAAAACGTGTCGATGTCCTATGCCGGCGCGGACGGCCCGCTGACCGTGCGCGACATCAGCTTCGAAGTGCGTCCCGGGCAGATGGTCGCGCTGGTCGGCCCCAGCGGCGCGGGCAAGACCACGCTCACCTATCTCGCGACCCGGCTTTACGATCCCACCGCCGGGCGCGTCACCTTCGATGGCGTCGACCTGCGGGAGCTGTCGCTGGCGGACCTCGCGCGCTTCACCGCAAAGGTCACGCAGGAGACCACGCTGTTCCACGCCACCGTCGAGGAGAATCTGCGTTACGCGCGGCCCGACGCTTCGCACGACGACCTCGAGCGCGCCTGTCGCCTCGCCCAGATCCACGACGTGATCGCGGCGTTGCCCGAGGGCCTGGCGACGGTGGTCGGCGAGCGCGGCTACAAGCTCTCCGGCGGCGAGAAGCAGCGCCTGGCGCTGGCCCGCGTGGTGTTGCGCGATCCGCGGCTGCTCATCCTCGACGAGGCGACCTCGTCGCTGGACTCGCGCTCCGAGGCGCTGATCCGCGACGCGCTGGAGACCTTGCTCGAGGGCCGCAGCAGCCTGGTCATCGCCCATCGGTTGAGCACGATCCTGCGCGCCGACCAGATCCTCGTGCTCGACCAGGGCCGCATCGGCGAGCGCGGCACGCACGAGACGTTGCTGGCGCGCGGTGGCCTGTACGCGGCATTGTATGAGGAGCAGTTCCTCGAGGGCGAGCGCGCGGGGGCGACGCCGTAGCGGCGGCCGCCCGCCCCGGCACGCGGCCCTTGCGTTCCGCCCGGGCGCTGTTCGATGATTCGGCCCACGGACTACCACGCTGGCTGCGGTCGCGGCCGGCTCTGGCCGCATCCCGGGAGGCCCGTGTGCCCCGATCCAGCGTCACCCTCGAAATCCCCGGTCAACTGCGCGAATACTGCGGCGGCGCCTCGCGCGTGACGGTGGACGCGTCGACTGTCGGGGGCGCGCTGCAGGACCTGGAGCGCGCGTATCCCGCGCTGTACCGCAACATCTGCGACGAGACCGGCACCGTCCGGCGCCACATCAACGTCTTCGTGAACGACGCGCACATGCGCGATCTCGACGGCCTCGACACCCCACTGGGTTCGAGCGACGTCCTCATCATTCTCCCCGCTGTCTCAGGAGGCTAGACATGCCGGATCGCGTGATCCTCACCATCGGCACCAAGAAAGGGCTGTTCGTCGCGGAAGCCGCCAAGTCGCGCGGGCGGTTCGCGCTGCGCGGGCCGTTCGGCCCGGGGGTGCCGGTGTACTCGTCACTGATCGACACCCGCTGGACGCCGACGCTCTACGCCTCGAGTTGCAATCCGTTCTTCGGCATGAAGGTGCTGCGGTCGACGAACCTCGGGAAGTCGTTCAAGGAAACCAAGTCCGCCCCGACCTTTCCGAAGAGCGATGGACGGGCGCTCGCCAACATCTGGTCCCTGGAACCGGGCGACCGCAAGAAGGACCTCTGGTGCGGCGTCGAGCCAGCCTCCCTGTTCCGCAGCAGCGACGCGGGCGATTCGTGGGAGATGGTCCAGGGCATCAGCAACCATCCACACGCGCGCCAGTGGAACCCGGGCAACGGCGGGCTGTGCATGCACACGATCATCCGCGACGGCAACCGCGTGCACTTGGGCATCTCCACCGGCGGGCACTACCTGAGCGAGGATGGCGGCAAGACCTTCACCGCGTCGAACACCGGCGTCGGCGCCGGCTTCGCGCCGGATCCGTACCCGGAGTTCGGCCAGTGCGTGCACAAGATCGCGATCCACGAGGACGCGCCCGGCCGGATGTACATGCAGAATCACGGCGGCTGGGGCGACTGGGATGGGCCGGGCGGGCCGCGGCCGGGCATCGGCGTGCTGCGCAGCGACGACCATGGGCGCACCTGGCGCTCGATCGCCAAGGGGCTGCCGTCGGACTTCGGCTTTCCGCTCTCCGTGCATCCGCACGATGCCGACACGCTGTACGTGATGCCGCTGACGCCCTCGACGCGCACCTGCCCGGACAATGCGCCGGCGGTGTGGCGCAGCGAGAGCGGCGGCAACTCGTGGAAGCGTCTGGCGAAGGGGCTGCCCAAGAAAGACAGCTACTTCACCGTCCTGCGCGACGGCATGGACATCGACACCCTCGCCGCGCCCGCGCTCTACTTCGGGACCACGACAGGACAGGTGTGGATGGGACGCGAGGGCGGCGAGGAGTGGACCTGCCTGTTCGACTCGCTGCCGCCGATCAACTGCGTGAAGGTTGGCGTGGTGTAGCGGTCGGCGCGGCGGGTTGCACACGCGACGGGGCGAGGGGGCTCACGCTCCCTCGCTCCGCGCGCATGTGGTGGCGCAGTCTAGCAGATGGCCGGTTATTCGCCTTGGCGGCGGGCTTTCGTCGGGCCGGATCCTGGACGCGGCATCCCGTGATGGCAGGTGCCGCAATTTCTCGCGGCCGGCGCTCTGCGCCCGCACGACATCGAGGAAGCTGTCACGCACGGCGGCGAAGGAGTCGACCGGCGACCAACGGGCCACGGAGGCCCGGACCCAGAACGATGCGCATCCTGGCATGCCTACCGCAGTACGATCAGTTTCCGCTGCG
>JBKJUD010000084.1:0-5646 GCA_046590735.1 Candidatus Eiseniibacteriota bacterium
GCCGGCACGCGCCCGGCGAGATCGCGTCGCGCCAGCCATGCGAGCGCCAGCCAGCGCGTCGCCGCCGCGAGCGCACCCGCCAGCCACAGCGCCAGCACGAGCGAACCCGCGTGCGTACCCCACCACCGGGCCACCCGGGCCCACCGCGGCGGCGCCGACGCGCGCGTGGCATGCGGTGACGCCGATTCCGCCACGTGCGCGGCAGCCGTTGTCGCGGTGGCGGGCGGGCGCGGTGCAGGCGTCGCAGCCTCGCGTGCTGCGCCGACAACCGGCACGCTCACACTCCCCGGGAAGCGCGGGCGCGGCGCGAGGCCCGCGACCTGCACGCTCGCCGTCACCACCGCGCCGAGCAGCGCCGCGCGCCACACCAATTCGCGCACCGCGGGCGCCCGGCGCCGCAGGCCGCGGTCCGCGAGCCACGCCGCGCCGTAGAGACAGGTGGAGTGCAGCAGGTAGGTCGCGAGCCATCCGGCCGCACGCACGCCGAGGTCACTCATCGCCCGCCTCCTTCAGCCGCGCGCGAATCTTCGCCAGGTCGCCGGGCGCCACTTCTCGGGCCTGCACCAGATGCGCCACCAGCGCGGTGGCGTCGCCGCGGAATACCGAGGCTATCAGGCCGGCGACCATCGAGCGCTTCACCTCCGGTTCGCTGATGGTCGCGCGATACACCAGCGCGCGGCCCTCGCGCCGCTGTGCGACCACGCCGCGCTTCTCGAGGCGGGTCAGCATCGTCGCCACGGTCGTGGGGGCGAGGTTGCGCTCGGCAGCCAGGTCGGCCGCGACCTCGCCGGTCGTGGCCTCGCGACGCGCCCACAGCACGCGCAGCACCGCGAGCTGGACGTCGGAGAGCCGGACATCGCGCGGGGTCTTGGGCATGATGAGCCTCGGGTTCGCAGCAAGGAAGCGCCTGTGAACTACATGTGTAGTTTAACTCTTCGTCCCCGTCAAGCCTGATGGACGAGATTTCTGTCCGGCCCGGTTGCGTCGGGGTCGCCGCCGATCCCGCGGCCGGCTTGCCGCCGCACCTCGGCGGTGTATCATGCTGTCCGCAATGGGCCGGGGGCGAACCTGTGACTTCCACGGGGTACATGGCGCTGACCGATCCGGAGTGGTTCGCCTTCCTCTCGGCGCGCTCACGGGTCGACGAAGTGAATTTCTGGCAACCGGGTGGAGGGCACGGGTTCAAGGCCATTCGCGCCGGGGAACCGTTCTTCTTCAAGTTGCGCGCGCCGCTGAAGTCCATCGCCGGCTTCGGCTTCTTCCAGCGCTACGAGAGCCTGCCCATCTCGCTCGCGTGGGACTGCTTCGGTGAAATGAACGGCGCTCCCGATTTCGAGACGATGCACGCGCAGATCTCCGCCCTGCGCCGCGATTCCGCGCCCGGCGGGCGACACGCCGACTTCGAGATCGGCTGCATCATGCTGTCCGCGCCGGTGTTCTTCTCACCTGCCGAGTGGGTCGCGCCCCCGGCCGACTGGGCGAAGACCGGAATCCAACAGGGAAAGCGCTACGCGCTCGATGCTGGCGAGGGATCGCGGGTCTGGCGCGAGTGCCTGGATCGTGCCGTGAGCGGCACGCACTACTGGAACGTCGAACCCGCCGCGGAAATCGTGGCCCCCGGCGCCCCGCGCTACGGCAATCCGCTGCTGGTGCGGCCCCGCCTGGGCCAGGGGCTGTTCAGCCTCGCGGTGCGCGACGCCTACGCCCGCGCCTGCGCGGTGACCGGCGAGCATTCGATGCCCGTGCTCGAGGCCGCGCACATCAAGCCATATGGCCAGGGCGGCGCCCATCGCGTCGACAATGGCCTGCTGTTGCGCAGCGACCTGCACCGGCTGTACGACCGCGGGTACGTCACCATCGACGCCGACTACCGCTTCCGCGTCGGGGACAGCCTGCGGGCCGAGTTCCAGAACGGCCGGAGTTACTACGGCCTCGACGGGACGGCCATCCGCCTGCCGTCCATCGAAAGCTGGAAGCCGGATCGCGCCCTGCTCGACTGGCACGCGGCGACCATCTTCAAGGGGTGACCCGGCATGTCCCGTCGCGGGCGGGGTTGCGGCAGACTGCGACCGGCGGCGGCGCGCCGCGCGAGGCTGCCAGCCATTCCCACGAGGGGTGCCGTCCGTGTTCGACCTCGCCGTCGGGTTCCTCGCTCTCGCCGCGATCGTCGCCTACATCCATCGCCGCTTCATCGGCCTGCCGACCACCATCGGGGTGAAGGCGATCGTGCTGGTGGCCTCATTGGCGCTGATCGGCCTGCCTCCCCACAGCTGAGCACAGGGGACGCGGAGAGGGCAATCCGCGCGCGCGAAACGCAAGACGGGACAGGAATGCTCATGCGACTTTCAACCTCAACAGATGGTTCGAAGGAGGGGCCCGCCGGGGCCAGATTATCGGCTTCCCGTCGGCCGCGGGTGAGCGGGAGGTTCGTCGCGGTGCGCCGCGGCGCGCGCGCTGTACCAGAAGAAGCCCGGCCCGACGTGGAGTTGCTGCGGCGTCACCACCAACTTCATCTTGCGATCCTCGACCTCCACGGTCTCGCTGACCGCCGCCGGCAGGACGATCGGTCGAAAGATCGAACGGGGCAGCGCGACGCGAAATCCGCGCTGGCCGATCTCCTGCAGCCGCTCCATGACCACGGCGGGCCGGAGCAGCGTGCCGCACCGCTCCGTCGGTGTCTGCGCGGCCAGCGCTGCATTCACGCGGTCCCACGACTCGGGCACGAGGTCGACCTTCAGGAGGTATCGCTCGCGGGGGAAGTCCGGCACCAGCACCAGCTGCGTGCCGCGCGCTCTCACATGGAAGCCCCCGTGCACGACGTAATCGCTGGGCAGGATCCGCCCGGTGAGCTGGTCGGTCA
The DNA here is from genome assembly GCA_046590735.1 of Candidatus Eiseniibacteriota bacterium. Taxonomy (GTDB): domain Bacteria; phylum Eisenbacteria; class RBG-16-71-46; order CAZEPH01; family CAZEPH01; genus JBKJUD01. Next base: position 2,861 of record JBKJUD010000084.1, read on the forward strand.
CGGTGAAGTCGCGGCACAGCACACTGGTCAGCGAGCGCGAGTCCCAGGCGAAGGTGAGGGCGCCGGTGCCGCGCCCCTTCTCCAGGTGCACCGGCACCGCGACGTCGATGTAGTCGGGGCGGGTGACCGACAAGCGCGGCGCTCCCGTGCGCAGTGTTCCGGCGATCGACTGCACCGTCAGGTCGACGGTCCACGCGCCGACCGTCACCTTGCCCAGCGGCGTGCCCACGCGGAGCTCACCATCGTGATGCACCCGGCTGCGCGGGTGCAACGAGAGGTCGACGCGGTCGAAATAGGTATCCAGCACGCGGCGCATCAGGCGGATCAGGAACTGGCTCTCGACGGCGATGTTCACGTTGCCCTCGTCGGCCAGGGCGTGCTCGATGATCGGGTCGTGCGCGATCACGGCCTCCAGGCTGTCGTGGAGGGCGGCGCGCCGGTGCTGGCGTGCCACCAGCAGCGAGGCGGTGCCCACGGTGTCCGGGGCGTTGCGGCGCAAGCGGGGAACGCGTAGCTTGAGGTGCACCTGCCGGATGCGCGCCCGGCCGCGGTCGAGCAGGGACGCGTGGCGATCCGGTGTGGGCGGGGCGGCGGTTGACGCGGCGTTCACCGCCGGCGCGGTCGCCGTGGCGGCGGCCTGCGCGGGGGCCTTGGGCGCTTCGCTGTCCAGCGACACGGTGACCCACAGCCGGCCGCTGAACGCCTTCACGTCCTCGATGCGCGCGGACAATGGCAACGACAGCGGGGGAACGCTCACGCCGCCCTCGGGGCCGATGCGCGGCAGCGTGATCACCTGCTGCACCTGCACCGGCACCTGCAATCGCGAGAGCAGGACGCCGAACTTCTCGAGTTGGACGCGCTGCAGGCCCTCGAGCAATCGCGCCACCGGCGCGTCGCGCGCCAGCAAGGTCACCTTGCGCGCCTCGACGGAAAACACGGTGACCTGCCCGAGCAGCACACCTGACACCGGGTCGACGCCGACGATCTGCAGGGCGCCATACAAGCTGATCTCCGCGGAGGCATCGGATTTGGGATGACCGGCGAGGCTGGCATCGCCATCGAGCCGCACGGACGCGAACCCGTCGACGAACTTCACCTCCGCCGAATTCACCGTGATGAGGTAGCGATCGCTGACCACGCGCTCGAACGGGAGCGCGGCGAGCAGCAGGTCACGGACAACGGACTCGTCGATGACGAACAGCATCGGGTCCGGCCGGACCAGCGGTCCCCGGGATGCGGTCGACAGCAACGAGTCGAGCCCTTGGCACTGGTAGTCGAGCACCGCGAGGGCCGCGGAGACCCGCGACTCACGCGGCGGGCGGGTGATCCACTGTACCAAGGCGATTCCGGCGATGGCCAGCGCGACCCCGCCGAGACCGAGAACGATCCACCTGCGCCGCCCCCGCCGGCTCGCGGGCGCGTCACCCACGGGGCGTGGGCGCTACCGCGGCGATCCGCGTACCGGCCGCCGTCCGGCGGTGTCTCACAACCACCCCACCCGATCGGCGCCGGTGACCAACGAATGCCAGAGGTGCGCCGAAGTCGCGACGAAATCCGCGCGCGCCTCACGGAACAGCTTGCGCAACGGGCCCGCGAGAACGCGCGGCGACGGCGCGAAGAGCACGGCGAGTCCCGCGAGACTGGCCAGCACGAGTGACACGCGGCCGAACATCACCGAGTGCAGCAGCAGCTCAGGCATCGCGCACCACCTGCTTCAGCACGTCGGCGACGCCGGCCATGCGGGAGGCACCATTCTGGCGGTGTGTCATGGCGTAGGCGGCCGCCCGCACGCCCCGCACCACCGCCACGGCCTGCCGCACCGGGCGCTGCACTTCATCGAGCACGTCGCCGGCGAGGTCCGTGGTGCGGCCCATCAGGCCGCCGAGCCGGGCGGTGCCGCCGCGCACGGCGCGGGAGACCTGTTCGAGCTCGCACAGGACCGCATCGATGCGTGTCCAGCTCGACTTCGTCTGCTCGAGCAATCCCTCCATGTTTCGCGCGAGGCCGGACATCGAGTCGCCCAAGGCGGCAAGACGCTTCAGGACGACCAAGGTAGCCACGGTGAGCACCACCAGCGCGAGGGTGGCGATGACGACGCACATCTGGACCAGCAGTTCCATGAAGGATCCCTTTCGGCGAATGGCCCCGGTTCGCGGGCTGCGACGACGCCCAGAGAGTGTGGCGCACGTCGGGTGTCTGCCATGGAGAGAGCCGAATGTTCGGGGGAACGTTCCACTTTGTCGGGAATGCGCCGCGGCTCCTGCACCTGAGGTGTGGGCCCCACGCGGCCGCGATCAGACGGAACCTGAGAACCCCGACAGCCATCAGAGACCACGGCTCATGGACAGACCGCCGGGAGAGTGACCGATGCACGCGACGCGGAGTGCCGCGAAGACAGGTGGATGTTGGCGCCGCGGTGCGCAGGTCCGCGACGCGTCTGCGCCGCGGCGGGGCCCGCGCGCGCCGCGCGCGGCCGGCACGCGCGCCGGAGTTCCATCGCGCCGTCGTCCCGGGAGCTGCTGAGCGGTGCGGGTTCCACTCACGCACACGGCCCAGGCACCGCCCGATGAGGTGATTCGCGGCGAACTGTTCGGAATCGAGCGCCTCGAGCAACACGCCACCACATTGGCCGAGGCGCAGCGCGTCGCCACCGGGACGGTGCCCCGCAAGCACCTGCTGCCGCGCGTCGACGAGAATGGCCGCGCGCTGCGCGAGGCCAATCGCATCGACGCGCGGCAGCAGGTGCTTGCGGGGCACCGTCCCGGTGGCGACGCGCTGCGCCTCGG
>JBKJUD010000112.1:0-8553 GCA_046590735.1 Candidatus Eiseniibacteriota bacterium
CTGCTCTGCCGCTCCTTCGAGGAAGCGTGGACGCTGTTCACGCGGTACCGCGAGCACGTGCTCGGCCTCCTCTCCGACGTCGAGTTCCCGCGCGCCGGCGCGCTGAACGACCAGGCAGGCTTCGACCTCACCGCGATGGTGCGCGCGTTCACCCCCGACCTGCCGGTGCTGCTGCACTCCAGCCGCGAGGCGCACGGCGTGCGCGCCGCCGGGCTCGGCGTGTCGTTCCTGCGCAAGGGGTCGGAAACTCTGCTGACCGAGTTGCGCCAGTTCATGGTCGAACACTTTGCGCTGGGCGATTTCATCTTCCGCCGCGCCGACGGGCTGCCGGTGGACCGCGCGCACGACCTGAAATCGCTCGAGGAAAAGCTGCGCACGGTGCCGGCCGAGAGCGTCGCCTACCACGGCGAGCGCAACCACTTCTCCAACTGGTTCATCGCCCGCACCGAGTTCGAGCTGGCCCACCGGTTGCGGCCGCGGCGCGTGGAAGACTACGCGTCGTTCGAGGACCTGCGCGACGACCTCGTCGCCCAGGTCGCCGAGTACCGGCGCGAGCAGGTCGAGACCCGCATCGTCGACTTCGATCGCGCGACGTTTGATCCCTCGCTCGCCTACTTCGCGCGCATCGGCCGCGGCTCGCTGGGCGGGAAGGCGCGCGGGCTGGCGTTCGCGCGGTTCCTGCTCGACACCGAGGGCACCCGCCATCGCTTTCCCGGGATCGCCATCCGCGTGCCGCCCGCGGTGGTGCTCGCCACCGACGTCTTCGACCGGTTCCTCGCGCTCAACGACCTGCACGAGTGGGCGCTGGGCGCCACCCATGACCGCGCACTGCTCGATCGCTTCCTCGCCGCCCGGCTGCCGGAAGACGTGCGCGCCGACCTGGCGGTGTTCGCCGCGCGCGTCCAGTGCCCGCTGGCGGTGCGCTCCTCGAGTCTGCTCGAGGACTCGCAGTACCAGCCGTTCACCGGCGTCTACGACACTTGCATGTTGTCGAATCAGGATTCCGATCCCGCCGAGCGCGCGGCGGAACTCGAGCAGGCGATCCAGCGCGTGTACGCCTCCACCTTCACGCAGGCCGCGAAGGCGTACGTGCGCGCCACGCCCTATCAGCTCGAGGAAGAGAAGATGGCGGTGATCGTGCAGCAGGTCGTGGGCGCCGCGCACGGGCCACGGTTCTATCCCGACATCGCGGGCGTCGCGCGCTCGCACAACTTCTATCCCTCGCCGCCGGCCACCGCCGCCGATGGCATCGCCGCGGTGGCGCTCGGGCTGGGCCGCGCGGTGGTGGCGGGGGAACGGTGCGTGAGCTTTTGTCCGCGCTATCCGCAGCACTCCATCGAGTTCTCCAGCGTCGACGACATCCTGGCGAACTCGCAGCGCGACTTCTGGGCGCTCGATCTCACCGCCGAGGGCGAGCGCGCCGGCGCGCCCGACCCTGATCCCGACGCGGCGATGCGCGAGACCCGCTATCGGCTGGACGCCGCCGAGGCCGACGGCACGCTGGCGACCGTGGCGTCGACCTACGTGCGCGAGGACCACGCGATCAGCGACGGCACGTGGCGCGCCGGCGTGCGACTGGTGACGTTCGCGCCGGTGCTCAAGCATGAAGTCTTTCCGCTCGCCGCCATCCTCGCGTTCCTGCTGGAGATCGGCGTGGCCGGCATGCGGCGCGCGGTGGAGATCGAGTTCGCGGTGCGCACCAGCCCGCTGCCCGGCCAGTTGCCCGAGCTGGGCTTCCTGCAGATGCGCCCGCTGGTCCTGCGCGGCGAGCAGCGCGTGGAAGGTCTCGAGGACGTGTCCGATGAGGCGGTGGTCGTGCGCAGCCCGCGGGTACTCGGCAACGGCCGGATCGATGGCATCCACGATCTGCTGGTGGTCGGCCGCGAGAGCTTCGAGCGCGCGCACAGCCGCGAGGTCGCGCGGGAGATCGCGCAGTTCAACGCGCGGCTGCTGGCCGAGGAGCGGCCGTACGTGCTGATCGGCGTGGGACGCCTGGGCTCCACCGATCCGTGGCTGGGCATCCCGGTGCGCTGGGACGAGATCGCCGGTGCGCGCGCGATCGTCGAGGCCGGCATGCGCGACATGATCGTCACCCCCTCGCAGGGCAGTCACTTCTTCCAGAACCTGACCTCGTTTCGCGTCGGCTATTTCACCGTGAATGCGCCGGCGGGCGAGGGCTTCGTCGACTGGGCCTGGCTGGCGGCGCAACCCGCGGTGGCCGAGACGGCCTGGCTGCGCCTGCTGCGCTTCGCGCAACCCCTGCAGGTGGCGATGGATGGACGCCACACGGCCGGCGTGCTGTACAAGCCGGGATGCGGACCCGCGTGAGTCTCCTGTAGGATAGATCCGCCGCGGCGGCATCGGCGCGCGGGCAATGACGATCAGTTTCACCCCAGAGGCATACGCACCCCCCATGAACGATCAGCGGAAGGCCGACGCCTTTGTGTTCTTCGGCGCCACGGGCGACCTCGCGCACAAGCAGATCTTTCCGGCGCTCCAGGCGCTCATTCGTCATGGACGGCTCGACGTCCCGATCATCGCGGTGGCCAAGTCCGGCTGGTCGCTGGACCAGTTGCGGGCGCGGGCGCGTGACGGGATCGTCGAGCACGGCGGGGTCGACGAGGCCGCCTTCGCAACCCTCAGCGAACGCCTGCAGTACATCGACGGCGATTACATGGACGCGGGCACCTACAGTCGGCTCAAGGCCGCGCTCGGGAGCGCTGCGCGTCCGCTGTTCTACCTCGCCATTCCCCCGAGCCTCTTTGGCCAGGTGATCGAGGGCCTGGCCTCGTCGGCCTGCCTGACGAACGCCGGCGTGGTCGTCGAGAAACCCTTCGGCCGCGACCTGGCGTCGGCCCGCGCGCTCAACGACACCGTGCACCGCTACCTGCCCGAGGACTCGATCTTCCGGATCGATCACTTCCTCGGCAAGGAGCCGGTGCAGAACCTGCACTACTTCCGCTTCGCCAACACGTTTCTCGAGCCGGTGTGGAATCGCAATTATGTGAGAAGTGTGCAGATCACCATGGCCGAGAGCTTTGGGGTGCAGGGCCGCGGGCGGTTCTACGAGGAAGTCGGCGCGATCCGCGACGTGCTGCAGAATCACCTGCTGCAGGTGATCACGCTGCTCACCATGGAGGCGCCGGTGGGCGGCGGGCCGGACGCGGTGCGCGACGAGCGCGTCCGCATCCTGCGCGCCATCGCGCCGCTGCAACCCAACTCGGTGGTGCGCGGGCAGTTTCGGGGCTATCGCGACGAGCCCGGCGTGGCCTTCGATTCCGATGTCGAGACCTATGTCGCGGTGCGCTTCATGATCGACAACTGGCGCTGGGCCGGCGTGCCCTTCGCAATCCGCACCGGCAAGTCGCTGGCGGTGACCACGACCGAGGTGCGCGTCGAACTGTGCCGACCGCCGCTGAGCGTGTTCGGCAGCGGCGATCACTGGTCGCCGAATTTCTTCCGCTTCCGTCTCAGCCCGGAGGTGGTGATCGCCCTCGGCGCACGCGTCAAGCAGCCGGGCGAGGCGATGACCGGCGAATCGATTGAGCTGATCGCGAACCGCCAAACGCGCGAGGTCAAGCGGCCCTACGAACGGCTGCTCGGCGACGCGATGCGCGGCGACACCACCTTGTTCGCCCGGCAGGACGCGGTGGACGCGGCGTGGCGCATCGTCGACCCCGTGCTCGACACCGCGACCCCGCTGTACTCGTATGTCGCCGGCACCTGGGGCCCGCGCGAGGCCGATCAACTGGTTGCCACCGAGGGCGGCTGGCACGACCCCGAGGGCCAGGAGGCCGATCCCTGCGACTGATGTCCCGGCGGTGGCCCGCGGTGGACCGCTCGGCGCGGTCGTCAGCGGGCGGGGGAATGCGGTAGGGTACGGCGTCGTTCCCCCGTGGAGGTGTGCATGTCCCCTGCTTTCCCGCTCTCGCAGCGCGCCGTGGCCATGCCGGCCTCACCGATCCGCCGCCTCGCGCCCTTCGCGGTGGCGGCGCGCGCGGCCGGCAAGACGGTCTACGCGCTGAACATCGGCCAGCCCGATATCGCCACGCCGGCGGCCATCCGCGACCGGTTCCGCCAGTACGAGGAAGCCTACCTGCCCTACGGTCCCTCGCAGGGGACGCCGGAGTTTCTCGAGGCGTTGCGCACCTACTACGCGCGGCTCGGCCTGCCGGTGGAGACGCGCGACCTCTTCGTCACGACCGCCGGCAGCGAGGCGTTGCTGTTCACGCTAGGTGCGCTGTGCGATCCCGGCGACGAGGTGGTGGTGTTCGAGCCGTTCTACACCAACTACAACGGCTTCGCCTCGCTGCTCGGCGTCGTCCCGGTGCCGGTCGCGACGCGCGCCGAGGACGGCTATCACCTGCCGGCACGCGGGGCGATCGAAGCGGCGTTGAGCCCGCGCACCCGCGCCATCCTGATCTGCTCCCCGAACAATCCCACCGGCACGGTCTACCGCGACGACGAAATCGACCTGCTCGCCGACATCTGCCGCGCCCGCGGTCTCTACCTGATTTCCGACGAGGTCTATCGCGAGTTCGTCTACGAGGGCGGGCCGCACCGCTCGGCGCTGTCGCTGGCCGGGCTCGAGCAGCAGGTGGTCGTGGTCGACAGCGTGTCCAAGCGGTATTCCCTCTGCGGCGCGCGGCTGGGCAACATCGTCAGTCGCAACCGCACGTTCATGGATGCCATCCTCCGCTTCGGGCAGGCGCGCTTGTGCCCGCCGACGCTCGAACAGTTCGCGTGCGTCGGGCTCACCGAGGTGCCCGAGAGCTACACCGCCGCCGTTCTGCGCGAGTACCGGGGCCGGCGCGACCTGGTGTACGCCGCGCTGTCCGCGGTCCCGGAAATCGTCGTACGCCAGCCCGAGGGCGCCTTCTACATCTGCGCGCGGTTGCCGGTGGACGATGCCAACGCCTTCTGCGAGTTCCTGCTGCAGGACTTCGCCCTCGACGGCGAGACGGTGATGCTGGCGCCGCTGGACGGCTTCTACGCCACCCCGGGCCTGGGGTGCGACGAGGTGCGCATCGCCTACGTGCTCGAGGAGGCCAAGCTCGCCCGCGCGATGCGCGCCCTCGTCGCCGGCTTGGAGGCCTGGCGCGCGCGGTAGGCGGCGCGACGTGGACCTGCGCCCACCGGACCACGCCCGGGATTCCCTGAACCCTGCCGGGGGCGAGGGCAGCGAAGTCGCGTGAGATCGGGGGCGCCACGCGTTCCCGCGCCGCCCGACGGCGCGCTCAGGACGGCCTCGGCGCTGCCGGTTCGGCTCGTCACTTCCAGGAGGCATCATGTCCCATCTCACGTTGCATGCCGCCGCGACTGTCGTCGCGTTGTCGGCTTTGGCCTCGCGCAATTCGAAACCGCCGCCGACCCCAGCACCATAATCGGAGGCGATGCCAAGAAGAACATGCAGGTCAACTTCGCGGCCGGCCTGCCCTACACGGTGGCGACGCTGACCGACATCGGGTTCCACTTCTACTTCTAGGTTCGTCGCGCGGCATCGGGCAACGATCGAGGCGGGGGCGCGCGGCGGGCGTCCACGCCTTCGTTGCGTCCGGTGCGGCGGCTTGCGCCACGGACGGGGTGCGTGCGATGGTCCGCGCGTCCGGCCGAGGCGCCGGCAGGCGAGGGGCATGGCCGCGGCGAGGCGGCCCGGCGAAGGGAGCGCGATGAGCAGGGTGGAGAGACGACCGGACCGGCACCCGCGGCTGTGGGGATGGACTCTCCTCGCAGGACTGCTGTGCGCTGCGGGGCCCGCCGCCGGCGGCCCGCCGACGCTCGATCCCGCCACCGGTGAGGCGGCCGAACGGCTGATCGGCGCCGCCCTGGCCAGCGATCATGCGATGACGCGCCTGTCGGAACTGTGCGACGGCATCGGCCATCGACTCTCCGGGTCCGCCGCGCTCGACCGCGCCACCGCCTGGGCGGCGGCGGCCATGCGCGAGGATGGCCTCGACAGCGTGTGGCTGCAGCCGGTGATGGTGCCGCACTGGGAGCGCGGCATCGAGCACGCGACGATGGTGGCGCCGCGGACGCAGCCACTGGTGATCCTCGGCCTGGGTCGCAGCGTCGGCACGCCGAAGGGCGGGATCACTGCGCCAGTGGTGGTTGTGCGTTCGTTCAGCGCACTCGACTCGTTGCCGGATGCCGCGGTGCGCGGCGCCATCGTGCTGTACGACGTGCCCTTCACGTCGTATGGCGCCACGGTGCGCTATCGCGGCGAGGGCGCCAACCGCGCCGCGGCGCGGGGCGCGGTGGCGGCGCTGGTCCGCTCGGTGGGTCCGGTGAGCCTGCGCACCCCGCACACCGGCGCAATGCGGCCGTACGTCGACAGCATCCCGGCGATTCCCGCCGCCGCGATCACCCTCGAGGACGCCACCCTGCTGCACCGCCTGTACGACCGCGGCCAGACGCCGCGCGTGCACCTCGAAATGTCGGCGCGCACGTTGACCGACGCGCGCTCGCACAACGTCATCGGCGAGCTGCGCGGCCGCGAGCGCCCCGGCGAAATCGTCGTGGTCGGCGGCCACCTCGATTCGTGGGACGTGGGGCAGGGCGCGCAGGACGACGGCGGCGGCTGCATCATCTCGATGGAATCGCTGCGGCTGCTCAAGCGCCTGGGACTGCGGCCACGCCGCACGGTGCGGGCGGTGCTGTGGACCAACGAGGAGAACGGCAGCCGGGGCGCGCAAGCCTACGCGGACTCGGCGGTCGCGCACGGCGAGCGCCACGTCGCGGCGATCGAGTCCGACGGCGGCGTGGAGCGCCCGGTGGGCTTCGGCGTCACCGTGCACCGTGCCGGCACCGACAGCACCGATGCCGGTTCGACGGCGCGGGCGGTGCGGCAACTGCGCATGCTGCAGGGCGTGCTGGCCGGCCTCGGCGCCGACACCATCACCGACAACGGCGGCGGGACCGACATCGATCCCTTGATGAAACTCGGCGTGCCGGGCATCGGGCACCACACCACGGTCGAACACTACTTCGATTGGCACCACACGCCGGCCGACACGATCGACAAGGTCGATCCGGTGGAACTGCGCAAGAACGCCGCGGCGCTGGCCGCGCTGGAGTGGACGGTCGCGGAGATGCCGGACCGCCTCGGCGAGTAGTCCGCCCCGCCGCTATGCCGCCGGTGCGCGAGCGTCGGAGCGCCGCAGCCGGCCCTGCACGCGATCGAGGTACGTGTAGACGACCGGCGTCACATACAGCGTGATGACCTGCGAGAACGCCAGCCCGCCCACCACCGCGAGCCCCAGCGGGCGGCGCGATTCGGCACCCGCGCCCAGGCCCAGTGCGATCGGCAGGGTGCCCATCAACGCCGCCATCGTGGTCATCATGATCGGCCGGAAGCGCACCAGGCACGCCTCCACGATGGCCTCGCGCGGCGCCTTGCCCTCGTTGCGCTCGGCGTCGAGCGCGAAGTCGATCATCATGATCGCGTTCTTCTTGACCAGCCCGATCAGCATGACGATGCCGACGTACGCGTACACCCCCAGCTCGACGTGGAAGATCGCCAGCGTGACCAGCGCGCCGAACGCCGCGAAGGGCAGCCCGGAGAGAATCGTCAGCGGGTGAATGAAGCTCTCGTACAGCACGCCGAGCACCAGGTAGATCACCAGCACCGCCATCAGCAGCAGCAGCAGCAGCCCGCGCTGGCTGTCCTGGAACACTTGCGCGGCGCCGAAGAAGCCGGTCGTGATGGTGGAGGGCAGCGTCGCGCGGGCGGTGCGCTCGAGGGCCGCGATCCCCGCGCCCAGCGCGGTGCCCTCGGCGAGGTTGAAGGACACCGTCACCGCCGGCATCTGGCCCATGTGGTTGACGCTCAGCGGCCCGACGCCGCGCGACACCGTCGCCACCGCCTCCAGCGGCACCAGCGCGCCGGTGTTCGAGGCGATCGCGATGTGCTGCAGCGCCGAGATGTCGCGCTGGAATTCCGGCAGCAACTCCATCACTACCCAGTACTGATCGGTGGAGGTGAAGATGGTGGAGACCTGGTGCGATCCGAACGCGTCATAGAGCGTGGTCTCGATGTTCTCGACGCTGACGCCCAGGTGCGCGGCGCGCGGGCGGTCGATCTCGATGTTGACCTGCGGGTTGGAGATCTGCAGGTCGCTGGTGACGTCGTCGAGTTCGGGCACGTCGCGCAGGCGCGTGAGCAGCGTGGCGGCGCCGGCGTACAGTGCCTGGATGTCCGGGCTCATGAGCGTGTACTGGTATTGGCTTTTCGCCTGCCGTCCGCCGACGTTGATCGGCGGCGGATTCTGCAGGTACGCGCGGATGCCGGGGACTGCCGAGAGCTTGGGTTGCAACTCGCGGATGATTTCGTCGGCCGACAACTTCCGCTCGCCGCGCGGCTTCAACCGGATGACGAAGCGGCCGGTGTTCGACGACCCCGCACCGCCGCCGCCGGCCACCGACGACATGAACGATTCGACGTTGGGATCGGCCTCGATGATCGCGGCGAGACGCACCTGGTGCCGGACCATCTCCTCGAACGAGGTGCCCTCGATGGTTTCGGTGCTGGCGGTGATGCGTCCGGTGTCCTCGGAG
>JBKJUD010000174.1:0-6566 GCA_046590735.1 Candidatus Eiseniibacteriota bacterium
TACCACATCCGCGAGGCGGGATCGACCGCGGCGCAGGAACTCGCCTTCACGCTCGCCGATGGCTTCGCCTACGTCGAGGCGGCGATGGCGGCGGGCCCCGACGTCGACCAGTTCGCCCCCCGGCTCTCGTTCTTCTTCAACTCCCATCTCGACTTCTTCGAGGAGATCGCCAAGTTCCGCGCCGCACGCCGCATCTGGGCGCGGCACCTGCGCGAGCGCTATGGCGCCAAGAACGAACGCTCCTGGATGCTGCGCTTCCACACCCAGACCGCCGGCTGCAGCCTCACCAGCCAGCAGCCCGAGAACAACATCGTGCGCACCGCCTTCGAGGCGCTCGCCGGCGTGCTCGGCGGCACACAATCGCTGCACACCAACTCGATGGACGAGGCGATCGCGCTCCCCAGCGACAAGGCGGCCCGCATCGCGCTGCGCACGCAGCAGATCATCGCGCACGAACTCGAGGTCACGCACACGGTCGATCCGCTGGGCGGCAGCTACTACGTCGAGGCGATGACCAACCGGCTCGAGGAGGAAGCGGAGGCCATCTTCGCGGAGATCGCCACGCACGGCGGCGTCATCCCGGCGATCGAGAAGGGCTACTTCCAGCGCGAGATCGCGAAGGCGGCCTACCGCTACCAGCGCGAGGTCGAAACCAAGCAGCGCGTGATTGTCGGCGTCAACGAGTACGTCAGCGACGACGAGGAGATGACCATCCCGATCCTGCGCATCGACGCGTCCGTGGAGCGCGAGCAGTCGGCGCGCGTCCAGGCGGCGCGCGAGGTGCGCGACCACGACGCCGTGCAGCGCGCGCTCCAGCGGTTGCACGCCGCCGCGCAGGGCACCGACAACCTCATGCCGCACCTGCTCGACTGCACGCGGGTGCTGGCGACCGAGGGCGAAATCGTCGAGACGCTGAAGGGCGTGTTCTCGACCTACACGGAGCCGGCGTACTTCTAACCGGCACACGCACCACCGAGGGCCTTGCATGAACGACCATCCGGCGACCGCGGCGCACAAGATCCGCGTGATCGTCGCCAAGTGCGGCCTCGACGGCCACGACCGCGGCGCCAAGGTCATCGCCAGCGCGCTGCGCGACAGTGGCATGGAGGTGATCTACACCGGCCTGTTCCAGACGCCGGAAATGATCGCCGAGGCCGCGTTGCAGGAGGACGCCGACGTCATCGCCGTCTCCATGCTCTCCGGCGCCCACATGACGCTGCTGCCGCGGGTGGCCGACGAGGTCAAGAAGCGCGGGCTCGACGACGTGCTGTTGCTCGGCGGCGGCATCATCCCCGGCTCCGACAGCGACGAACTCAAGAAGCGCGGCTTTGCCGAAATCTTCGGCCCCGGCACCGACACCCGCTACATCGCGCAATTCATCAGCGACTGGTACGGCGCGCGGACGGCCGCGCAGTGAGCCCACGCGTGCGCCGCACGGCCGCGGCGTGGGGCTGTCTGATGGTGCTCCTGGGCGTGACGCCCACGGCGCGCGCACAGCCGCAGGGTCTGAAGAAGCTCGATCTCGCCGTGGAGTACGGCATCAGCGGCGGCCTCGGCACCGCGAACCACCAGGGCGCCCACGGCTGGATCGACCGCGCGCCGACATTCACCGGGCAATCCTTCGCGCTGCGCGCCAACCGGATCACCCTCGGCGTGCAGTTCTCCACCGCGCACACCGACACGCTCTACACCGCCGACCCGGCCAACGGCGGCCGCCTGCTCATCGCCCTGCGTCCGGTGAGGCAGATCACCGAGTCGATCCACGACAACGCGCTGTTGTTCTCGGTGCGCGCCCAGGTGATGAAGCGGCCGCGCACGCTCAATCCCTACCTGTCCTTCGCGCTGGGCAACGCCAAGCTGCGCGACCGCGTGGTGGGGGACACCGCGGGCACGCAGATCTCCAGCGTCGTGGGCCGGCGCGCGATGTCGGTCGGCATCGGGCTGGAGTCGCGCGGCTTCGCGGTGCCGTACACCGGCGGCCTGCTGGTGCGCGGCTACGCCGAGGCGCAGCGCTGGACCCGCGACGGCAGCGGCGAGTCCGCCCGGCTCGGCATCTTCTACACATCGCCGTATGGCCCGACCAACAACTACTATCAGGCCCGCGACCACTATCTCTACGGCCTCGACACGCCGCCCGGGAAGTGGACATATACCTCGGTCTCGCTGGGCGTTCGCCTGCAGTACTCGCTCTGACGCTGCCGGTCCCGGCGCGCCGAAACCCCAGGAGTTCCGACCGTGGATAAAGTCGTGCGCGATGCGCGCGAGGCCCTCGAGCGCGCCGGATTGCGTGATGGCATGTCCATCATGATGGGTGGCTTCGGCCTGTGCGGCATTCCCGAGCACCTGATCGCCGCCGTCAAGGACAGCGGCGTGACGGATCTCACCGTGATGTCGAACAACGCCGGCGTCGACGACTTCGGCATCGGTGTGCTGTTGCAGACGCGCCAGGTGCGCAAGATGATCGCGACGTACGTCGGCGAGAACGCGACGTTCGAGCGGCAGTTTCTCGATGGTTCGCTGGAACTCGAGTTCGTACCGCAGGGCACGTTCGCGGAACGGGTGCGCGCCGGCGGCGCCGGCATCCCGGCGTTCTTCACGCCCACCGGCGTGGGCACCGTCATCGCCGAGGGCAAGGAGACGCGCGAGTTCGACGGCCGGCCCTACATCCTCGAGCGCGCTCTCCACGCCGACCTCGCCTTCGTGAAGGCGTGGCGCGCCGATCGCTGGGGTAATTTGGTGTACCGGATGACCGCGCGCAACTTCAATCCGATGATGGCTACCGCCGCCGACGTCACGCTGGTGGAAGTCGAGGAGATCGTCGAGGTGGGCGCGCTCGACGCCGAGGCGATCGTCACGCCCGCCGTCTACGTCGACTACCTGTTCCAGGGAGATCGCTATGAAAAGCGTATCGAGCAAAGAACTACTCGTCCGCCGCGCGGCGCGTGAACTCAAGGACGGGTACTTCGTCAACCTGGGGATCGGCATCCCGACGCTGGTGAGCAACTACATCCCCGAGGGGATGGACGTCGTGCTGCAGTCGGAGAACGGACTGCTGGGCATCGGCCCGTTTCCCTACGAGGGCGAGGAAGACGCCGACCTGATCAACGCCGGCAAGCAGACCGTCACCACGATGGCCGGCTCGTCGTTCTTCTCGAGCGCGGACTCCTTCGCGATGATCCGCGGCGGGCACATCGACCTCGCGATCCTCGGCGCGATGGAGGTCGACAGCGAAGGCAACATCGCCAACTGGATGATCCCCGGCAAGATGGTGAAGGGGATGGGCGGCGCGATGGACCTGGTCGCCGGCGCCAAGCGCGTCGTCGTCACCATGCAGCACGTGTCGAAGGACGGCGCCTCGAAAGTCCTGCCGCAGTGCACGCTGCCGCTCACCGGCATCCGCTGCGTGAACCGCATCATCACCGAACTCGCGGTGATCGACGTCACCGACAAGGGCCTGATCCTGCGCGAACACGCGCCGGGGGTCTCGGTCGAGGACATCGTGGCGGCGACGGCGGCGCCGCTGGCGCTCGGCGATGTCGTGGAGATGCCGCTGTAATCGAACCCCGGGCGCGGGTTTTCGCACCCGCTCACATGGTCCTGCGCCCTCCCGGCCGGCTGGTGTATTCTGATGAGCAGCCGCCCCCGCAGGGGCCGGCCGAGTCTCCATGGTTGCACGCAGCCGTTCCGCCACGAGGAAACGCATGTCCACCCAGCTCGACTCCGCCCGCGACACGATGGGGCTCACCGAGGAGCATCAGGAGCTCCGCGCCACCATCCGCCAGTTCGCCGAGTCCGAGATCGCGCCGATCGCCGCGCATCACGACGACACGATGACTTTCCCGCTCGAGACGGTGAAGGCGATGGGCGACTTGGGCTGCTACTCGATCCAGTTCGAGCCCGAATACAACGGCATGGGCATGGATACCCTCGGCTACATCCTCGGCGTCGAGGAGATCAGCCGCGTCTGCGCCAGCCACGGCATCACCATGGCCGCGCACGTCTCGCTGGCGATGACGCCGATCTACATGATGGGCACCGAGGAACAGCGCAAGAAGTACCTGCCGAAGATGGCCACCGGCGAGTGGATCGGCTGCTTCTGCCAGACCGAACCCAGCGCCGGCAGCGACGCCGGCGCGCAGCAGACCCGCGCGGTGGAGGACGGCGACTACTACGTCTTCACCGGGCAGAAGATGTACATCACCAACGCCGGCTACGCCGATGTCTTCGTCACCACCGCGTCGACGCATCCCGATCTCGGGCCCAACGGCATCACCGCGTTCATCCTCGAGAAGGGGATGGAGGGCATGACCATCGGCGCCAAGGAACGCAAACTGGGACACTGCGCCTCGGACACCCGCCAGGTGTTCTTCGACGGCCTGCGCGTGCACAAGTCGCAGATGCTCGGCACGCCGGGGCAGGGCTTCAAGACCTTCATGAAGACGCTCGATGGCGGGCGCATCTCGATCGCCGCGCTGGCGCTGGGCATCGCGCAGGGCGCCTACGAGGCGAGCGTGCGGTACGCGAAGACGCGCCACCAGTTCGGCCAGCCGATCGCGCAGTTCCAGGCCATCCAGTTCATGCTCGCCGACATGGCCACCGAGATCGAGGCGGCGCGCCACCTGGTCTACCACGCTGCCCGGCTGAAGGACGGCGGGCAGCCGTTCGCCAAGGAAGCCGCGATGGCCAAGCTGTTCGCCTCCGAGGTCAGCATGCGCGTGACCACCAAGGCGATCCAGGTGCACGGCGGCTTCGGCTATCTCAAGGATTGCCCGGTCGAGCGCTACTTCCGCGACGCCAAGTTGATGGAAATCGGCGAGGGCACCAGCGAGATCCAGCGCATGGTCATCGCCCGCACCCTGCTGCGCGAGTTCGCGTAGGCCGGCCGCGACGATCCTGCGAGCCGACGAGCGCATGATGCGCCGCGCGCTGCTGGCCCTGCTGCTCACGACCGCGGTCTCCTCGGGAGGCTGCGGTCGCGTCGTATTCGGCGTGGCGG
This sequence comes from Candidatus Eiseniibacteriota bacterium, assembly GCA_046590735.1. Classification (GTDB taxonomy): domain Bacteria; phylum Eisenbacteria; class RBG-16-71-46; order CAZEPH01; family CAZEPH01; genus JBKJUD01. The sequence continues at coordinate 4,997 of JBKJUD010000174.1, forward strand.
CGCGGCAGCAGCGGGCCGAGGCCGCCGTCGAGGCGCAGCGGGCCGAAGTCGCCCGGCGTCTCGCGCTGCCGCGTCCGCCGGCCCCCGCCCTGCAGATCGTGCGCCGCTGGACCGCGCCCCCGTTGCTGGGCACCGAGTTCGTTCTGCTGCGCACCGGCGACAGCGCGCCGCGCCTCACCTATCTGGTCGCGCGCGATGTCCGCGCGCTGGCGTCCGTCCTGGACGCGCCGCCCGATTCCGTGCCGGCCGGCGGCCCGCCGTCCGTGCCCGCGATCGACTGGGACTACTTCAACCGCCTCGTCCACGACGAGCAGCCCGCGCTCGAGCGCCCCGAGCAGGCACTCGCCCTGGCGCGGCTCGCCTGCATCCTCCCCGCCGCCGCGGATCAGCCGCTGGTCATGGGCGAGGCGCCCACCGCCCCGGACGCCGGCCCGCGCGCGCAGGCCGCCGCGCGCTCCGCGTACCCGCAAGCCGCTGCGCCGACGATCGCCGGCGACGCCGTCACCGGCTACACCGCGCGGCTGTGGACCGCCTACCGCACGCGCGAGGGCGCCATCGCCTGGACGGTCCGCATCGCCCCGACCGGCGCCGTCCGGGTGACCGGCGAGCGCACCGACGGCCCCGCGCTTACGCCCGCGACCGTCGCCCGGCTTTCGCGGTAGCCCGGGCGGTCCAACTCCGCCGCGTCGCTCGACGGCCCCGCGCGGCCGCTGGTATCCTCGCCGGATCATTCCAGCCGGACCCCGCACGGCGCCGCCGCACAGGCGCGATCCGTCCCGGCAGTCGACGAAAGGAGTCTCCATGGTATTCCGTGAGGCAGTCATCGCGAGCGCGGTCCGCACCCCCATCGGCAAGTTCCAGGGCGGCCTCGCCAGCTTCAGCGCCCCGCAGCTCGGCGGCTTCGCCATTCGCGAGGCGATCCGTCGCGCGGGCATCGACGGCGCCGCCGTCGCCGAGGTGTACATGGGCAACGTCGTGCAGGCCGGCGAAGGCCAGGCCCCGGCGCGCCAGGCGGCGATGAACGGCGGCCTACCGCCGAGCGTTGGCGCCACCGCCATCAACAAGGTCTGCGGCTCCGGCCTCAAGGCGCTGATGCTCGCCGCGCAGTCCATCGCGCTGGGCGACGCCGACATCATCGTCGCCGGCGGCATGGAATCGATGACCAACACGCCGTACATGATCCCCGGCGCGCGCGCCGGTTACCGGCTCGGACACGGCCAGATGCTCGACGCCGCCGTGCACGACGGCCTGTGGTGCTCGTTCAACAACTATCACATGGGCAGCGCCGCCGAGCACATCGGCCGTGAGTTCAAGGTCACGCGCGAGCAGCAGGACCAGTACGCCGCCGATTCGCACCGCAAGGCGATCGCCGCGCAGCAATCCGGCGCCTTCGATGCCGAGATCGTCGGCATCGAGATGAAGGATCGCAAGGGCACCGTCACCACCCTGAGCGCGGACGAGCCCCCGCGCAGCGACACCACCGTGGAGTCGCTCGCCAAGCTGCGCCCCGCCTTCGAGAAGGACGGCACGGTCACCGCCGTCGTTGAGGCCGGGAGCGTTGCCGGCGGTG
>JBKJUD010000195.1:0-5867 GCA_046590735.1 Candidatus Eiseniibacteriota bacterium
GCCGCCCAGGGCCTGGCGCGCCCCGGAACGGGCTGCCGGGGCGCCGTTCGCCCGGGGAACCGGGTCCAGCGCGTCAAGGGGCTCCACGGTGGCGCCGGGCCCAGTGGATTTGCTGCCCGTCGCGCGTCCCGCAGCGATTGACCGGATGTGGGGAAACCCGTATTCTGCCAGTTGGTTAGGTTCGCCGCCGCGGCTGGAGTTGCCGGACAAGTCTCCGTGGCGCACCCCCCTTGCGTGGACCACGCATCCGTTTGGCCCGCACGATGTGGTTATGACGCGCGATCGCTGACAGCGACAACGACATGCGCGCAGGTGTACGAAATTTCTAGCACGGTTCGTCTGCAGGCGTTGTGTATTCGCCCGGATGACCGGTAGAGGAGGTAGAAGGAGGAATGGGTGACGAGTTTGAAGTCACTGGAGGATTTCCTTCCGACGGAGCTTCTGAAGAATCTGGAGGCTCTCGCCGTGGAGGAAGGACGCGACGCCGAGGCGGTCGTGGCCGCCGCCGTTCGTCGGTATCTGTGGGACTCGACCTTTCGGAAACTGCGGCGCCACGCGCAAGCGAGGAGCCGGGTGCAAGGCTGGGTCAGCGATCAATCGATCCTGACGACGGTGCTGGCGCTGAGGCGGCCGGACGAATTCACCCTGACGAAGACGGAGGGGAACCTCGACGTCGTAGCCGGCGAGGGCGCCGAGGCCGGGGTCGGGGGAGCGACGAGGAGCAGTTCGCAGGGCCGGACGCGGGAGCCGAGGGAGATCCGGGGCCCGAGAGAGCGCCGCGAGCGCCGCGAACCGCGCGAATCACCGCGGCCGTTCCGCGAGGTGCGGGAGCGTCCGATGGAGATGGAGACGACGCGGCGCTTCGAGAGGAGCGCGCTGGGTCCCGCGGAGGACGAGGCGGCCGTGTCCGAGGACCGCGAGGAGAGAGGCGGGCGGAGGCCGCGTCGGCGCGGGAAGATCAGCCGGCGGGAGGACGTCGCGGTCGCCAGGGTTTCATCGTCACCGGACGAGTTGGAGCCGGGGATGACGACGGAGTCGCGGATACCGCCCCCGTCGTACGCGGTGACGACGCCGAGCGTGGACCTCGCGGCGATGCGTCGCCGCGCGGAGAGCATGCACCGGTTTCTGCCGCTCGACCCGAGCGAGAGGGAGCCTCGCGCGGAGACGCACGAGAGTCCCGAGGAAGCCGGGAGCCACGAGAGCGCACCGCGCGAGGCGGCGCAGCCCGCCCCGCGCGGGAACGCGGAGTTCGAGACGGACTCCGGGGCAGCGAACGCGCCGGACGCACGGCCGTCGAGGTCGAGCCCGAGCTGGAGCCCGCGCGACCCGTCAAGCTCAGTCTCCGCGAACGACTCGCCGGACTCACGGCCCGACTCACCGGCCGCGCCAAGCCCGACATCCTCCCCCTCGACGACGACGGCGGGCGCCTCGTTCGGGCGCAAGCCGAAGCGGAGCGGGCGCCGCTAGCCGAACCTCTTCGCGCCGAGCGCGGTCGCGGGAGTCGCGACCGTGCCGACCGGGGGGAACGCGGCAGCACCATCGACCGGCGCGAGCAGGCCAAGCGTGAACGCGCCGAGCGGCGTGAACGCGCGCTGGCCGAGCGCATCGCGGAGATGGATGCGGCGCCGTTGCGCGACGCACCGCAACTGCCGTTCGAAACGCCGGTGGCACGTCCGCCGGTGGTGCGCAAGATGCCCGTCGCGCCTCCTCTGGCGCTGGTGGAAATCGAGCGCCGGCCCGGCGGCCCGGTGGTCGTCCTCGACACCAACGTGCTGCTGTCCGCGCTGTTCGCACGGCCCGGCCAGTGCGCGGCGATCGTACGGCGGGGCGCCAGCGGCGAGTTCCGCCTGACCGCTTCGCAGCAGTTGTGGAACGAGCTGCGTGTGCTGCTCGGCGGCACCTACGCCGTCGAGGATGCCGAGGTGGAGCAGTGGCTGCAGATCCTCGGCGCGCCGTTCGACATGATCCAAGGCGCCATGCCGCGCGTGCGGCAAGGTGGCCGGGCGCTCAGCGACGGCGCACGCCGGGCGCTGGACACCGCGGTCAGTGCACGGGCGACGTTCCTGGTCACCAGCGATCCGGAGTTGTTGCGGATCAGCCTGGTGCAGGGTGTCGAGATCCTCTCGCCGCAGGCGTTCGCCGCGCTGCAAGGCGAGTAACCGCTCCGCACCGATGAAGACGGCCCCGTCGCGCGAATCCGCAGACGGGGCCGTCTCACTTCCCCGCAGTCCCTTCCCGGCGTGGGCCGCGTGGGTGCTCAAGTTGCCCCTGCGCACGTTCCTCATCGACCGCACCGAGGCCGTGCGCGCCGCCGGCATCCTGGAGGGCGACACCGTCCTCGAACTGGGCGCCGGCAGCGGATTCTGGACCGCGCACCTCTCGCGCGTCGTGGGACCTTCCGGGCGCGTCTACTCGCAGGACGTCCAGCCGGAGATGCTGGCGAAGCTGGCCGCCGCCCTCGCCCGCACCCCGCATCCCGACAACATCCTGCCGCTGCTCGCGCCCTCGACTGCCCTGCCGCTGCCCGATGGAGGGTGCGACGCCGTCTACGCGGCATACGTCTTCGAGGAAATCGACAACGAGGGACTCGCCGCGGCCAGCGCCGTCGAACTCGCGCGGGTGCTGCGCGACGGCGGGCACCTCGGATTCCGCGAGCATCGCTGGGGCGTCTCACTGGAGCGCATCCGTCGTATATTCGCCGCCCTCGAGGCGGCTGGCTTCGCGCTCGAGTGGGCGAGCACCAGCCGCTTCAGCTACCAGGCCCTGTTCACCCGTCCGCCCCGCATGGCGCCCACAGGAGGTCCATCCGCATGAACACCCCGCGCAAGACCGAGAGCCACATCAAGGAGTGGAAGCCGGTTCCCGACGCGCCCGGCAACGCGATGAAGACCCTGCGCTACGACAAGGAGACCGGCGCCAGCGCAATCCTGCTGAAGATGGATCCCGGCGCGCACTACGCCGCGCATGTGCATCCCGGCGGCGAGGAAGTGTTCGTGCTGAGCGGCTCGCTGCAACTGGGCGCGGACTTCCTGCGCGATGGCGACTTTCTCTACACGCCGCCCGGGGGCATCCATGCGGCCAGCAGCACGGAAGGGTGCGTCGTCTACATCAGCGTGCCTCAGGCGATCGCGTTCTCGGTGCCCGCGGTCGAGGAGGAGTCAGCGCCCGCGTGAGGGCGGCGGCGAGTCGTCCTTGACCAGGACGTTCACCATCACGCTGATCACGCTGAGGATCATCGCCGCGAGGATGGCGTTCCACAGCGAGCTGAAGTTGAAGCCACGGAGCATCTTGCTGACCAGGAACATCAGCGCACCGTTGATCACGAAGGTGAACATGCCGAGGCTGATGATGTTCAGCGGCAGGGTGAGGAGCACGAGGAAGGGCTTGAGCGTGGCGTTGAGCAGGGCGAGCAGCAGCCCGGCGATGATCGCGTTGACCGGCCCCATGAGCTCCAGCGCCGGCACCGGGCCATAGAGTGACATGCGCGCCGGCCCGAGAATGTTCGCCGCGAACAGGATGCCGACCGAGTTGACCAGCCAGCGCGTAAACAGGCCACGTGTGCTCACGGCACGGACTGTATGCAATCGGACCGCGGGTCCACAACCCTTATGCCGCGGGGGCGCGGACTACTCGTCGGGATCGCGCGGGGCGCCCTGTTCTTCCAGGTCGCGCAACAACGCGTCGCCCTTCGGGGGCGCCGGCTTGCCGCCCAGTGCGTCGACACCCCCTCCGCTGCCGCACCGGCGGGGCCGGGCGAACAGGCGGGCCAAAAACGCGTCCGAAGATTCGACCCGCGCCCCGGAGATGCTCACACGCCGCGCGAGCTCGGCGTCGGAGGTGACCACGGTGATCTCGCCGGGCGCCGGGTCGGCGGCCACCCGCGCGGCGATGCGGTCGTCGGCGCTGGCGGCAAACTCCACCTCGATCCATGCGTCCCGGCTGCCCGGCGGCAGGCCGCCGCTGGGATCGCGGACATCGAACACCACCCACAGCGGCGCCGCCAGCGGCTGGCGCGAGGCGAAGGTCCGCAGCAACCCGACCAGCGTGCGGCGCGCCGATTCGAGCGGACCGCCGGCCGGCCGCGGATAGCCGGGCCGCAGCAGCAGGTTGTGGCCATCGACCACCCACCGGCGCCGCGCGCCGGCGCCACGGACTACACGTTCTCGAGCGACCAGAAGTCCACGTCCCATTCGAACGTCGCCAGCACGGCGCGCTGCGCCTCCGTCAAGTGCACGCCGTCGCCGGCCTTCACGTTGGCCTCGGCCTGCGCGACCGAGCGGATGCCCGGGATCACCGTGCTCACCGCCGGGTGCGAGAGCGTGAAGCGCAGCGCCAGCTCCACCAGCGGCATGCCCGGCACGATCTCGGCCGCCGCCGCGCGCAACTGTTCCACGCGCTCCACCGTCGCCGCGAGCTTGTTGCCGCCGAAGTACTCGCGGCGAAAGTCGTCCTCGTGAAAGGTCGTTTCGCGGGCGAACTTGCCGGTGAGCGCGCCCTCCATCAACGGCACGCGGACGATCAGCCCGCAGTCGTTCTGCTGCAGCGCCGGGAACACGGTGCGGGCGACGCGGGCCTGGAAGATATTGTAGATGATCTGCACCGAGTCGATCAGGCCGGTCTCCAGCGCGCCGACGACACACTCCTCGCCCCGGTTGGGCGCGGAGATGCCGACGTGTTTCACCTTCCCGCTCTGGCGGATGCGGCGCACCGCCTCCTTCCACTCGTCGCGCGCATTGAATGCCGTCGACCATGTGTGGAACTGGTACAGGTCAAGCGCGTCGGTGCGCAGGCGGCGCAGACTGTTGTCGACGCTCGTCTCGATGTAGTCGGCGGGGAAGACGTCGTTGAGTTCGGCGTCGTCGTCGAGATCCCAGATGAAGTGTTTCGGTCCGAGCTTGGTGGCAACGAAGGGTCGCGCCGAGCCCGGGCGGTCGGCGAGCACCTCGCCGATGAGCGACTCGCTGTGGCCTTCGCCGTACACTTGGGCGGTGTCGATGAATGTCACGCCACGGTCGAGCGCGTGGTGCAGCGCGCGTCGCGATTCCTCGTCGTCGCTGGGACCCCACATGCTGCCGATCGCCCACGCGCCGTAGCCGACGCCCGAGACCATCGCCCCGGTCTTGCCCAGTCTGCGCTGTTCCATGGTGCTCCTTTCGGGACGCGTCCCGGATGCTAGGGGTGAGCGCTCGCGGCACCCGCGGACGCGTTGGCCGGATGCGGCGACAGCGGCTGGACCACGCAGGGAAACCCGGCGGCCTGCAGGACCGCCGCCCACTGCGCGGCGCGCGCGGCGTGGCTGGTGAAGATGACGACCTGGCGCTCGCGGGCGACGCGGCGCGCGAGGTCCGCGACCACAGTGAGCGCGGTGTCGTCATCGCACGCGGCCACGGGATCGTCGAGCAGCAAGGGCAGGGGTTCGCGCGGTGGCGCGGCCGCGGCGGTCCGCGCGATGCGCTCGAGCAGCGCGGCCAGCGCGCGTTCGCCGGTGGAGTGCGCGGCGCGCGCGGCGGCGGAAGCGTCCGTGCGCAGCGCTGCGCGCAGCGCGTCGAGCACGTCACCATCGGCCTCCTCGAGGATGCCGAGCGTGCGCGCCGACTCCTGGAGGTGCGCGACCAGCGCGCCGCCTTCCGCCAGCAGCGCGCTCAGCCGCAGCTTGGTCTCCGACTTCAGCGCCGCGCACGCCTCGAACTCATGCACCGCGGCCACCCGCGCGCGAGCGCCGGCGGCGAATGCCCGCGCCGCGGAGGCGACGGTGACGCCGGCCCCCTCGCCGGCGGCGCGCGGCGCGGCGGCCGGCGACGTACCGACGGCCACCTCCCCGCCCGCATCGGGTGACAGCGCCCGCCATTCGCCTTCCGCCACCTGCA
>JBKJUD010000330.1:0-4221 GCA_046590735.1 Candidatus Eiseniibacteriota bacterium
CCAGGCAGTTGGTGGTGCAGGAGGCGCAGGAGACCACGTGGTGCGCGTCGCGCTTGTACGCCTCGCTGTTGACGCCCGGCGCGATGGTCACGTCTGCGCCCTTGGCCGGCGCGGAGATCACCACCTTGCGCGCGCCGGCAGCGAGGTGCGCCGCGGCCTTGTCGCGGTCGGTGAAGCGGCCCGTCGACTCGACCACCACGTCGACGCCAAGCTCCTTCCACGGCAGCTGCGCCGGGTTCGGCTCGGCGACAACGCGCACCACCTTGCCATCGATCGCGATGCCCCCCTCGGTGGCCACCACGTCCCGGTCCCAGGCACGCTGCGCGCTGTCGTACTTGAGCAGGTGAGCGAGGGTGGCGTTGTCGGTGAGGTCGTTGATCGCGATGAAGTCGAGCCCCTTGTCCCAGCCGGCTCGCACCACCAGCCGGCCGATGCGTCCGAACCCGTTCACCCCCACGCGCACGCCCATCATCGCTCTCCTTCGTCATCGGCAGGCGCGCCACGCGGGGCGCGCATCTCACGGTCTGGCGCGGGCCCTGCGACACCGGCCGCGCAGGCGCGGGCCCCGGTGCGAGGTCGCGCACAACTCTCGTTCGCAGACTAGGGATCGCCCGGGGGGGTGTCAAGGCGACCTCCCCGGGCCATCCGCCCCTAGCGCTTGACGCCCTCGGTGGTGTACTTCAGGCGGTATTCGCCCCAGCCCCGCTCGTCGATGAACACGAAGGTCAGGCCGATCTGGTGTTGGTTGGCGATGTCTTCCTCGAACAGCATGTGGCCGCCGCGGTCGTAGGTCCACACTTCGAATGGCCGGTTGCGCTCGTTCTCATCGAAGCGCGGGACCGCGCTCTTGAGCAGCTCCGCGCCGCTGGTCGTGCGCTGCAACTCGTCCTGCACCGTTTCCTTGTTGATCGGCATGGCATGCCGGTTGACGTCATCCGGCGGGCCGAGCCGGACGTAGACCTTGCCGCGATCCGAGTTGATTCCCCGGCCAAGGGCCGCGTAGTGCGTTTCCACGAATTGCACCCGACGCTCGAACTCCGCCCGGAGTTCGTTGAAGGCGGTGTCGGGCGTGGGATCCTTGGCGCGCCAGAACTCGACGAGATAGATCTCGCGCTGCCCCGGCGTGAGCGACTCGAACTGGAGGAAGGCGGCCTCGTCGAGAAGGAGGCGGGCGATCTCGAGTTGATCGTCATCGCTCGCGCTCCAGGAATCACCTTGCCACACCAGGTCGAACTCGCCGGTGCTCGAGGGCGCCGCCGTTCCGTCCTCGCGGCGCACCGCGACCGCGTAGATGTAGCGTCCGGCGGGCAGCCCGGCCAATTCGTCGACAACCAGGTGTCCCACGGCACTGCCCTGCGCGTCGAGGGTATCGGTGGCGGCGAGCATCGTGTCGCCGGCGGTACTGACGATCCGATGATCGACGAAATACAGTGTGCCGGTGGTGTCCACCAGGTCGTAGATCTCGAAATACGCCTGCACGGCGGACTGGTAGAGCCCGTACAGGCGGGACGGATTGGGCGTGAGATGCGCCGGTGAGGCATCCTGGGCCGTGGCGCCACCTGCAGCCATCCCCCACGCGAATTGCAACGGGCTGACCGTCAGCGCCGCCCGTGCCGGAAAGGGCGGTACCACGACCCGCATCTCCGCGCGGCCCGTCTTGTGCTTCTTGCGCAGTGCGTTCAGCACCCCGCGCTTGGTGGCCTTCTGGTCGGTGAGCGTCACCACCACGTCGTACGCGCCGGGCGGGGCCACGAACTGCGAGGTAAGCAGCTGCACGTGGTCGCGCGAAAGCGCGGTCTGCTCGTCGGCCACGGTCAGGTTCAGGCTGCGGGACTGGTTGTTGCGCGAGCCGCCCGAAACCGGCGAGGCGGTCACGGCAAGCTGGATGCTGGCGGCGAAGCCGTCGTCGGACGGATCGAAGCGCACCTGGTCGTTGGGCAGGCGCAGGCGGATCTCCACGTGCATGCCGGAGCCGGGGCGGTACACCCACGTGGGATCGCAGGCGAAGTGAAGGTCGCCGCGGGAATACGTCGCGCCGTTGGGGCGCGCGGGGGGCTTCAGCGGATCGCCGTTGTCATCGAGCCGCACGGCGGCGGCGAACGCCGCGATGGGCGCCGCACAAGACAGCGGCACCGTGAGGGCCACGAGCAGGATCGCGGCCTGCCGCCCCGCGGCCGACGCCCCCGCACCCACCCCACCTCGAAAGGCGGCCGTCATGCCGGACAGCCGCCGGCAGCGCTGCGCGAAATTGCCGCTCATCGTGTGATTCCCCCGTCGCCGGTCGAACCGGCAGAGACAGGAACGGGGCGGATCCGTCGCATGCCGGACCGCCCCGTTCGCCTGCGCTGCCGCTGGTGGCTGGCTAGAAGTTCAGCTCGAGCGAGACACGCTGCGCGGCACCCAAGGTCTGCAGGTCACTCCACGCATAGTCGAGACGCGCGGCCTGCGCTGACCCGATCGGGAACTTGAAGCCGGCGCCCGCCGCGTACTTCTCGCTGTCGTAGCCGAGTTTGTAGCCCCCGCGCAGGAAGAAGTAGTCGCGGAAGTTGTACTCGGCGCCCATGTTCAGACGCTCCCTGTTGTCCGGCGGGTGCGAGAAATCGACCGCCGTCAGCACGGAGTGGGTGCCGTCGTTGTACAGGTTGGCCGACAGCCCGACGCGGAAGATCGTCGGGACCTTCACCGGCCGGTCGAGGAACTGCATGTTCGATCCCATGTTCGAGATCGTCATGCCGATCCGTACCGAGTGGAAGCCGGTGTCGTAGAGCGTGCCGAAGTCGTACGTGATGACGTGCGACTTTACATCGGCCAAGCCCTCGTTCACGTAGTGCAGCGAGCCACCCGCGGAGAACTTGTCGGTGAGCGACCGCGCGTAGGTGAGCGCGTAGTCTGTGTCGCCGGCGTCCGTGAAGGTGCCGGTGCCATCCTGGTGGAAGACGTCGACCACTTCAAACGGATCCATGGTGAACGAGCGGGCGTTGAACGCGATGTTGCCGGGCAGCAACGGCGCCGGGAACACCACGGTGGCCTGGTCCACCGCGGTCTGTGCGGCCCACGCGGCGTGGTTGATGGACACCACCGTGCCGCTGAGACGCGCGATGCCGGCCGCGTTCCAGAACACTGCGGTGGCGTCGTCGGCGATCGACACGAAGGCGTCGCCCATGCCAGCGGCCCGCGCCCCGATCGGGATCTTCAGGTACTGCGCGCCGATGGTACCCACTTTTTCGAAGATGTCCGCGGCGTGTGCCGCCGGAGCGGCTACGGCGGTCACCGCCAGCAGCGCGACCAAGGTTCGCTTCACGATGCTCAAGTCCTCCCGTTTCGGAACGGTTGCAGGGGGCAAATGCACGAGCACTTCTCCCCGCTTCCATTGCGTGGACCGACCGCGGAGCGGAGGCAGACCTGTCGGCCCGCCCCCACCGCGATTGCTTGCTACCGCGTCACTGTCAAACCCTTGCCGCGGACGACGATGAACCTCCCGGAGACTGTCGATGAGCCTGGCGCCTCGACGGTGTACACATAGACGCCGCTGGTGATGTCCTGGCCATTGCGGGTGACCAGGTTCCAGGAGGCCGCGCCGTCGCTCTCGTTGACCACGACGTTGGAGCGGTCGGCGGGCGATTCATCCGGCCCCAGCACGCGACGCGCCTCAGGATCGTCCGAGTGGATCTGCTTCACCAGGTCACCCGACAGCGTGAAGATACGAATGGTGTACTTGCCGCGCGGCAGGCCCTGGAACTCGAGCTTGGTCCCGGTGGGCGACAGATAGCCCGACGAGGCAGGCGCCAAGTCCCAGTCCGCATGGTCGACATACGGATTCGGCACCACCCGCACCCCGGCCTTGCTGAGCCCGCTACGCGACGAGGACTGCGGGATCACGAGATCCTGCTCGGAGGCCACGGCCAGCGAGTGCAGTTCCTCCTTGCCGCGATTGCCCTGTGCGAGCCGGTACGCGGACAACGCGTAGAAGTACGGCATGCCGTTGATCACGTTCTTGTCGACGAAGCGGTAGCGGCCGACCGGGTAGTGCGCGATCTTGATCTGCTTGATGGCGGGCTTGCCCTGGGTCGCCGGCACGCCCGGCTGCACGAGCGCGCTGTCCGAGATGACCGAGCTTCCGCTGAACAGCAGCACCGGCGTGTTTATCGTCGTGTCGGTGATGCAGTTGATCCAGCCCTTGTTGGTGTTGGGGTAGCCGGTGCGGTACGGGTCGCTGCCGCA
>JBKJUD010000012.1:0-7292 GCA_046590735.1 Candidatus Eiseniibacteriota bacterium
AATCGCCACGCGCTGCGCCTCGCCGCCAGAAAGTTGCGACGGCCGATGGCCGGCGCGGTGCCCCAGCCCGACGTAGTCGAGCAGTTCGGCGGTGCGGCGCTTCCGATCAGCCCTCGACACTCCGGCTTCGGCCTGCGGCACCTCGACGTTCTCCGCCGCGGTGAGCATCGGCAGCAGGAAGAAGCGCTGGAAGACGAAGCCGATGCGCGTCAGTCGCAACCGGGTGCGGCGCGCGTCATTCAGCGCGCGGGTTTCCTCGCCGAATACCGCGACGCCGCCGCTCGTCGGCAGGTCGACCGCGCCCATCATGTGCAGGAGCGTGGATTTCCCGGATCCGCTCTCGCCGACCAGCGCGACGCTGTCGCCCGCGTCGATTTCCAGCGAGACGCCGCGCACCGCGTGCACCTCGGCGCCGGCCAGGTGGTAGACGCGCTCGGCTTCGCGCAGCGACACCACCGGCGTGCTCATGTGACCTCCGCGTGCAGGGTGGCCGCGATCGGCTGGCGCGCGGCGACGTGGGCGGGATAGGCGCCGGCCACCACGCTGCATCCCAGCAGCAGCGCGATGGTCTTCCACGCCGCCGCCGCGGTGAAGACGAAGAAGTGCAGGTCCGCCGGCAACCCCGGCGCCGCCTTGAGCAGCCGGTCGAGCATCTGTGCCACCCCCAGCCCCAGGCCGAACGCCAGCGGCAGCGCGGTGACCGTGAGCGCCACCGCCTCGCAGGTGATGAGCACGCGCACCCGCGCCGCGCTGACGCCCAGCGCGCGCAGCGTGACGATCTCGCCCAAGCGTCCGCGCACCGACAGCGTCACGATGGTGCCCAGCAGCATCGCCGCCACCACCACGCTTGTCGCCCCCAGCACCAGCGCGAACTGGGTGAAGTACGAGAGCTGTTGCGCCGCCGTGCGCAGCAACTGCGCAAGCGAATACGCGGCGAGCTGCGGATGGCGTGCGGCGATCGCGTGGGCCAGGCTGTCGGCGTCCGTGCCGGGCGGGGTGTGGGCGACCAGCAGCGACGCCTCGTCGTGTGGCGCACGGGCGAGTCGTTGCGCGTCGGCGAGGCCGCACACGATCGTCTGCTGGCCGGCGGCGTCGAGCCGCACATCGGCGATGCCGACCACGCGTGCGAGCAGCGCCGGCTGGTCGGCGGGCAGCGTCTGCAGCGGCCGCGCGGCGACGCGCATCAGCGCGCCCGGCGCCAGGCGCAGAGCGCGCGCCACCTCCGCGTTGACCAGCACCGGCACCTCGCCGGTCCGCACGTCGACACGCGCACCGCGCGCGCGGCCGACATCGAGCCCCGGCAGGTCGCTGCCCTCCACATCGCGATACACGCCACGCGCGCCGCGCTCGAGGCCGAGCAGGAAGGCCGGCGTCCCCGCGCCGCCAGCATCGTCGACACGCGCCACGAACGCCGTCGCCCCGAGCACGCGCCCCACGCCGCGCAAGCCCTGCTCGCGTTCGAGCGCACGCGCCAGCACGGCGCTGTCGCGGATCGTCGCGTCGGTCTCGAACGGCAAGGTGCCCGCCGGCGTGATGCGCAGGTCGTAGCCCATGCCCTCGAGCACGCGGCCCAGGCTGGTCTCCAACCCGTGCGAGAGCATCGCCATGTCGAGCAGCAGCGCGCCCGCCACGCCGACCCCGAGAATCGTCAGCGCCGAGCGCGTGCGGCTGCGTACCAGGCTGCGCCAGGCCAGGAAGGCGATCATCGGCCGAACAGCTCCAGCACGTTCGAGCGCACCAGCCGCCACAGCGCCGCGCACGCCGCCAGCAGGCCGAGCGCCAACGACAACGCGCAGGTCACCCAGACATCCTCCGCGTCGATGCGCGCGAAGACGAGATCGGTCTGATATTTCGCTTGGTAGACGTGGTTCACGATCACCGACGCCAGCGCCGCGAACCCCAGCCCGATCGCGCACCCGGCCACTGCCACGATCGCCGCCGACATCGCGACGGCCTGCGCAAGCGTGCCGCGCCGGATGCCGATCAGCCGCAACGTGCCGAACTCGCGGCGGTTCTCGTCCACCTGCAGCACCATGATGGCCAACAGGAACACCGCGCCGGCCGCCAACGTGACCAGCCCGATGGCGAAGTGGAAACGCTCGATGACGTGAAAGGTCTCGGTGGATTGCGCGGCGGCGCGCGCCGAGCTGTAAGCGGCGACGCCCAGGTTCATCTGGCCGATCTCACGCGCCACGGCGTCGGGCGAGACGCCGGGCGCGAGCGACAGTGCGATGCGCGTCGCGCGGTCGCGCTCGCCGGTGAGCTCCTCGAGGTCCGGCAGGTGCAGGCGCAGGTGGGCGGGCGCGCGGCCGATCTCGGCGGGGTCGGCGGGCGGCGCGTAGAGGCCGCTGACCAGGAAGGGCCGGGCCGTGACGAAGCGGCCGTCGCGCGCCAGTTCCAGCGTGTCGCCGGGCGCCACGTCCAGGCGCCGCGCGGTGCGGGTCTCGACGAGCAGGGTCGGGACAGACCCGGCCGCGCCGCGCGCACCCCGAGCCGCCACGCAACCGCCGGTGGCCGCCACGAAGAGCAGGAGCACCAAGCGTGATCGCGTCCTCCAGGGAAATCTCATGCCGCAAGGCTAGGCTCTCAGCCCCGCAGCGGCGAGGTCCATCTGCGGGGAGGCACCGGTGGTCCGCACGCGGGTAGCGGCCCGCCCGCCGGAGCATGTAGTGTCCCGCCATGGCCCATTCGACCGGTTCGATTCACGTCCCGCGCACGCCCGCCGAGCTGCGCGACTTCCTCGGCAACGGCACCGACGTCGCGCGCGTGGAGTTCTTCAGCGACGCCGTCTTCGCCATCGCGATGACGTTGCTCGCGCTCGAGATCCGCGTGCCCGAGCTGCCGCACAACGCGCCCGATGCCGACATCTGGCGCGCGCTCGGCGGCCTCGGGCGCATGTTGTTCAGTTATGGCCTGAGCTTCATCCTCGTCGGCACGCACTGGATGCGGCACCACGCGCTGTTCCGTCTCATCCGCCGCCACGACCCGGCGCTGATGATCATCAATCTCTTCGGCCTGATGCTGGTCACGCTCGTGCCGATCCCCACCGCGCTCTACGGCCAGCACATCACGAGCGTCGCGGCGGTCGCGCTGTTCTTCGGCTTCCACGCGCTGGCCTCGCTGGTGTGGGTGGTGATGTGGATGTACGCGTCCTCCGGCCATCGCCTGGTGGCCGAGGATCTGCCGCGCGACGTCATCCGGCACGTCACGCTGATGCAGTCGGTGCCGGTGGTGGCGATGGCCGGCGCGCTCGCCGGCGTGCTCACGCTGGGGCCTCAGTTTGCCGCTTTCGGCATCCTGCCCGGCGCGGTCGTGTTGCGCGGTTTCATCCGACGCTCGGAGCAGCGATCGCGCGTCGCCGCCTGACGCGGGCGCTGGCCGGGCTCGCGCTCGCGGTGGTGGCCACCGGCGCCGCCGAGGCCGCCCCGCCGCGCTACCTCGGCGTCTGCTTCACGAACGAACTCGGGCGCAACGGCTACGCCAGCGCCGAGTCCGACTCTGCCCTCGCCGAACTCGCACGCCTCGGCGCCACCGCCGTCGCCCTCGTCCCCTACGGCATGATGCGCACCACCGACGACACCGCCATCCGCTACGGCGGCGCGCGCACCTGGGAGTCCGACGAATCGCTCGTGCACGCGATCCGGTTCGCGCACCGGGCTGGCCTGCGCGTCATCCTCAAGCCGCAGGTGTGGGTGGCGCGCGGCGGCTTCATCGGCGACGTCGCCCCGCGCGGCGCGGCGTGGACGACGTGGTGGGCGAGCTATCGCGACTTCCTCGCGCACTTCCGCGACATCGCCGCACGCGAGAAGGTGGACGCGCTGTGCATCGGCACCGAACTGGGCGGCACCACGCTCGCGCATCCCGGCGACTGGCGCGCCCTCATCCGCGAGACGCGGCGCGCCTACCCGGGCGAACTCACCTACTCGGCGAACTGGTGGGGCGAGTTCTCCGCGGTGAGCTTCTGGGACGCCCTCGATTGCATCGGCATCAGCTTCTACTATCCGCTCGCCGGCGGCGACCGCGCCGCGATGCAGGCCAGCGCGCGCGCCAATGTCGCGCATCTCGACTCCGTCGCCACGCGCACGGGGCGGGGCGTGCTGGTCATGGAACTCGGGTTTCCCGCGCGGCGCGGCGGCCACGACGAACCGTGGCACGAAACCTGGGCCGGCGTCCCCGACCCCGCAGCCCAGGCGCGCTGCACCGAGGCCGTGCTGCAGGCGCTGGGGGACAAGCCGTGGCTGCGCGGCGTGCTCTGGTGGAAGTGGTACAACGCGCAGGCGCCGCTCGGCGCGCTGGATGTCGGGTACTGCCCGCGCGGCCGCCCGACGCAAAAGGTGTTGGAGAAATTCTGGCGAGCGCGCCGCGGGGGGTGACCGTCCGCTGAATGCCCCTCCGATGTGAGGGGCCGGCGCACCGTCGCCACCACGTCGGCCAGCTCCACTACCACCGCATCGGGTCGCGCCCCCGCCTGCTGCCGACGGCGCCCGCAGGCGCCTCCGCGTCACACGGCTACTTCGCCATACCCTCGTTCAGCCATTCCTCGAACGCCTTGGTGTCGTAGTCGCGGCCCAGGAAGTTGTGCACGAGATCCGCGGACGGCGCTGAGCCGCCCTGCGCGAGCACCATGTTGCGGTACCGCATCGACACCGGCGAGCCGAGCAGGTTGGTGCCGGCGAACGCGCTCCACATGTCCTTGGCGATCACCAACGACCACATGTATGTATAGTAGTTCGCTGAGTAGCCATTGAGGTGGCCGAAGCTGGCCGCCATGTGCGTACCGTCGACATACGGGAACGGCGTGTAGGCGGTCATGATGTCGCGCGTCATGCCATCGATGTCCAGGTGCGTGGGGTCGGCGCGATACAGGTTGAGCGACAGCCGCGCGTAGAACATCTGCTGGCGCACGTTCAGTCCCTTGCCGTACTCCGCCGCGGCCTTCATGCGCGTCACCAGCTCCGCCGGGATCGGCGTGCCCTTCTCGTCGGTAGCGAACTTCTGCAGCACCTCCGGCTTCCACGCCCACTCCTCGAGCAACTGCGAGGGCGCCTCCACGAAGTCGCGCTGCACCGCGGTGCCGGCGTTGTCGGACCAGCGCTGCGAGGCGAACATCGCGTGCATCAGGTGGC
This sequence comes from Candidatus Eiseniibacteriota bacterium, assembly GCA_046590735.1. GTDB lineage: Bacteria > Eisenbacteria > RBG-16-71-46 > CAZEPH01 > CAZEPH01 > JBKJUD01. Next base: position 5,127 of record JBKJUD010000012.1, read on the forward strand.
CGAACTCGTGGAAGAACGTCACCACGTCGTCGTGCTGCATCAGGTCTGACTCGCCGGGCTTGCCGCCCGGCAGGTTGCACACCAGCGCGCTCTGCGGCAGGCGCTGCCCGGTGACCCCGCTGTTGATGCCGAAATGGGCCGCGTGCTTGTATTTGTTGGCGCGCGGGTGCATGTCGAGGTAGAAGCGGCCGATCGGCTTGCCTCTCTCGACCACATCGTACACCTCGACATCCGGATACCAGGTCGGCACGGTGCCGGCGGCCACGCGGCGGAACGTCACACCGAACACGCCCTCGTAGACGTGCAGGATGCCGTCCTTCACCTTCGCATACGAGAAGTACGGCCGCACCGACTGCGAGTCGAACGCGTACTGCTCGCGCTTGACCAAGTTGTCGTAGTAGCCCTTCTCCCATGGCTGCACGACGGTGGCGGTGGGATCGTCCTTCTGCTTGCGGGCCAGCAGCGTGGCGTAGTCGGCGCCTGCGCGGGTGCCGGAGGCGGCGACCACGCGGTCGATGAACGCCGAGGCCGCGCTGTCGGACGCCACCATCTTGTCCTCGGTGTTGTAGTGCGCCCAGTTGCGGTAGCCCAGGGTCTTGGCGTACTCGTCGCGCAGTTGCACGAGCGTGTCCAGCTTGGCCAGATTCGCCGGGTAGGCGCGGCTGAGGAACTGCATGTAGATGTCGTGGCGCAGCTCGCCGCTGGTGGAGTAACCCATCACCGGGATGTAGTCGGGGTAGTCGGTGGTGATGGTGATCTTCCCGTCCTTGTCCGGCTTGTGCTGGTCGATGAAGTCCTGCGGCAGGCCCTGCAACTGCGCGGCGGTGCAGGTGACCTTGCGTGTGTCGCCGGCGATGTTGTGGTCGAAGTCCTGCCCGGCGCGAGTGATCTGCGCCGACAGTGCGCGGATCTTGTTGCGGGTTGCCTCGTCCTGGTCCACGCCCGAGCGGCGGAAATCGCGCAGCGTCTTGAACATCAGGTACTGCGTGTCGCCGGTGGACTGCCGGATGTCGAGCGCCGACATCGCGTCGTAGAGCGGGCGGTTGAGCGAGAGGTCGGTGACGAAGCTGCTGATCACCTGCGTGGTGAGCGAGGCCGTCTTGCGCACCGACTCGTCCGGGTGCACCTCCTCGAACAGGCCGGCCCAGCCGGCCGCCTCGTCGATCTTCATCGACATCGCGTTGTACAGCTCCAGCGTGTTACCCAGCGTGCGCGGCCCGCGCACCGCCAGCAGCTGGGCGAGGGCGGCCTCGGCGGCGGCGAGGGCGACGCGCTCCTTCTGGGCGAAGGCGATCGCGGTGCGCGACGCGCCCTTGGGCGGCTTGATCTGCTTGGCGTAGGTGCTGTGCGCGAAGCTCGGGGCGGCAGCCTTTGTGGCCTTGCCGGCCTTGGGCGCAGCAGCGCTCGCGGGGACGGTGGGCAGCGTCGCCAGCAGGAGCCCGGCGGCGCACAGCGCGAGCCACGCGGTGGCGCGGAAACGGGACTGGGAGGGCATCGACATCGGGGTCCTCATGACGGCTGGTGGAATCAGATGAATCCGGCGACCGAATGGCGCGGATGGGGAGGCTCGGACTCTACCACCACACGCACCCCCGTGCCAGCCGCCCTGGCGAGGGGTGCTGCCCCCTTCTGCCGCCGAGTGCTCCCTTTCGGTCTGCGGTGCTCCCTTTTGGATTTTCACCCTTGCAGGTCATCCGCGCGGCGCGGTACCGTCGCGGCACAGCGAATGGATAGGCCGTCCGCTCCGAGTCGTTGCCGTACCGGACGGAGAACGCAGGCCTATGAACCGGTTGTCGCTGGCCCGCCAGGCGCGCGTCGTCGCGTGTCTCGCGGAACGGAATTCGATTCGCTCGACCGAGCGCCTCACCGACACGAACCAGAAAACCATCATGCGGTTGTTGAGTGCCGTGGGCGCGGGCTGCCGCCGCCTCCACAACGACCTGTTCCGCGACCTCAACGTCTCGTACCTGGAACTCGACGAGATCTGGGCGTTCGTGGCGATGAAACAGGGGCATCTCGCACCCGGCGACGATCCGTCGTTCGGCGACCAGTACACGTACACGGCGCTCGACGCGAACCGCAAGGCCATCATCGCGTACCGGGTCGGCAAGCGCGACGGCGAGACGACCCGCGCGTTCGTCCAGGACGTGCGGGGCCGCATTCTCA